>CAZWQC010000480.1:0-1547 GCA_964635785.1 uncultured Ectothiorhodospiraceae bacterium | reverse complement strand
GGCCTTACCGACGGAATCGGCCTATGCCACACTGGCACACGAGCTGCGCGGCGATGCCTACCGACTGCTGGGCCAATCGGCGCAAGCTCGGGCCGCGTACGATCTCGCCTTGGTGGAACAGGGGCAAAACGATTATTTGCAGATGAAACGAGACGCGCTCGGTCACGCGACGGCGGCGGTCAATGATGCGCCTGAATCCTGATGCCGTGAGCGGCCGCCGGCGGGAAAAGGACGCGGATTTTAACGGCGGTCGGTCATGCTTGCGTGCGTGGATTGGTGTTATTGTCGATGTCCACCGGCGATATGGATCGTTGCGTTGGTTCGCCGGCTTGATTGCCTTGCTCTGGTTGACGGAGGCGGTCGCGGTCGGTGATGGGGGGCGTTTGGAGCTACCGGATTTCGACCCGAGTCTGCCGATCGATGTGCTTTGGCAAAGCGACGAGAGCGCAGGTGACGGGCAACGCGCCACGGCGATGTTGCATCCGTTGCTAGCCGACGACATGATCTATGCGGCAACGACTCGGGGACGGGTCACGGCCTATTCGCTCGAGGATGGGGTTGTCGACTGGTCGCGCTATGTTTTCCCGGAGCGGCGCCCGTCGGCACTGAGCGAGAATCGGGTTGCCGCACTGCATCGCCCGCCACCCGCCCAACCACGCGGTGTCATGATTTCTGGCGGTCTGGGTGGCAACGGACAGACCCTGGTGTTTGGTACGAACGACGGCGAGTTGATCGCTATGGCGGGCAGTGATGGCCGGTTACTTTGGCGGCAACCTTTGTCGAGCGAGATTTTGGCGGTGAGTCGCGCGGTGCTGGACAAGGTCTTTGTCCGCACCACTGATGGGCGGTTGTTTGCGGTGGCACTGGCCAGTGGTAGGACGACTTGGCAAGTTGTGCGCGATACGCCCTTGTTGAGTTTGCGTGGAACTGGTACGCCATGGGTCGACAGCCGCCAGGTTGTGGTGGGTTTTGATGACGGCAAGCTACTGAGTCTGTCACCGAGTGGCGGTGAAATCCAATGGGAAGCGATCCTCGCTGCACCAAGCGGACGCACGGAACTGGATCGGATGGTGGACATCGATGGCGATATTGCGGTCGACCGCGAGTCGGTTTACGCGGCAAGTCTGCACGGACGAGTCGCGGCGCTCGATGCACGGACCGGGTATCAGTACTGGTCACGCGAGATCGGTTCGTATTCGGGTGTGTCACTGACCGATGGGTTTTTGTACTTGACCGACGAAACCGGACAGGTTTTCGCGCTGGATCGTCGTAGCGGTAGTCCAATGTGGAAACAGGATGAATTGGCTGGCCATTATCTGACCCGCCCGGTTGTGCTCATGGATTACTTGGTGTTGGCGGATCGAGCGGGTTATGTGCATTGGTTGGATCGCAAAGACGGTCACTTCCTCGCGCGAGTGCGGGTGACGGCTACGGCGGTCGTGGTCGATCCGGCGGTTCGCGGAGATCGCGTGTACATCGCCAGCAGTGATGGTCGCTTATTCGCCTTACGGCCGCATCCGGGTGGACGCCCGGGAGCCATTGCCAAA
>CAZWQC010000479.1:0-1553 GCA_964635785.1 uncultured Ectothiorhodospiraceae bacterium | reverse complement strand
GAAAATGACGTTGGCGCCTTCCCAGCCCATCTGCGGCGCATAGCGGGCCGGGAAGTCCTGCACATGCACCGGTGCCGAGATCACCGCGCAGGGCACCCCCAAACGCTTGGCGATGTGCCGCTCCATTTGCGTTCCCAGAACCAACTCTGGCTGCACCAGCGCGATCTTGGCCTCGACCTCGAGGTAATCGTCGGTGATCAGCGCCTCAACCTCGTATTCGGCTGCGGCAGCACGCACTTCGCGCGCGAATTCCCGCGCATAGGTACCAAGTCCAACCACCTCGAAACCGAGTTCGTCGCGTGCAATTCTCGCCGCCGCCAACGCATGGGTCGCGTCCCCGAAAACAAATACTCGCTTACCCGTCAGGTAGGTCGAGTCCACCGACCGTGAGTACCAAGGCAAGCGTAAATCGCTCGGCCGATCAATCACTGCTTGGGCACGGCCGAATAACGCCGACACCTCGCGCACAAACGCTTCTGTCGCCCCGACACCGATCGGCACCACCCGAATCCATGGTTGTTTGAAGTGCTTCTCCAACCACTGGCACGCCGCTAGGGCCGTCTCTGGACACAAACAAATGTTGGCATCCGCCTGGGGAATCCGTCCCAAATCCGCAACCGCCGCGTCCAGAGGAGCGACGACATGGACATCGACATCGATACCGCTGAGCAGTCGCCTCACTTCCGCGACATCATCCCGGCAGCGAAATCCCAATGCCGTCGGCCCGAGTAAATTGACTCGCGGACGACGCTCACCAGTAAAGGCCGCACGCGCCGTCAGCGGCTTGGGCTGTTGCGCAAGCAACACCTGCCGTAGCACCCGATAGAACGTCTCGTTCGCACCCCAGTTCTCCTTTTTCGTATACGCCGACAGCTCCAACGGGACCACTGGGATCGGTAACCCCATGCCTTCCGCCAGCGCCCCGGGCTGGTTCTGCAGCAGCTCGGCGGTACAGGATTCGCCTACCAGCAACAACCCCGGACGATAACGCTCATAGACGGCTTTCACGGTCTCTTGCACCAGCGCCGCTGTATCCGCACCGAGATCACGCGCCTGAAAGCTGGTGTAACTCACCGCCGGTCGCACCTCGCTGCGCGCAATCATGGTGAACAGCAAGTCCGCGTAGGAGTCCCCGGGTGGCGCATGCAAAATACAATGCACATCGCGCATCGACGTCGCAATGCGAATGGCACCAATATGCGGCGGACCCTCATAAGTCCAAACGGTCAACTGCATGGGCTACACCACCAATTGTTGCTGCCGCTGCAGCGGCCGGGTAAACAATTCCGCCAGATCGGCCACTTGTTCAAAACCCTGGATCGGTGTAAACACCAGTTCAATCGACCATTTCGTCCGCAATCCCTCGGCTTCCAGCGGATTGGCCAACCCCAGCCCGCAGACCGTCAAATCCGGCCGATCGCGCCGCAACCTCACGAGTTGCCGCTCGACATCCTGGCCCTCGCAAAATCGCGTCCCTTTTGGCAAACGCGCAAGTTCCATCCCGTGCAGTGATTGCTCGATGTACGGCGAACCGACTTCGACGAGATCAACAC
>CAZWQC010000478.1:0-1557 GCA_964635785.1 uncultured Ectothiorhodospiraceae bacterium | reverse complement strand
GGCAAATGTTGGTGCATTCCGCATTACGGGATATCGCCGCCGCGCAATTGGATAAAGTGGTACTCTCCCGATGCATGCGCCTGACCGGACAACGCGATTTCGATCTCGCACGCCTATTGCGTGCGTTAACGGGTTCCTTCCCGACCTGCCAAGTCATTCATTTACAACGCGCTCACACCCATTTCGTCGCCGCAACACCGGAACGATTGCTCGCCCAAAGCCATCGCCAGATCGAGGTCGACGCGATCGCCGGCACCGTTGCCCGCTCACCACAAGTCGAGCGCGACGCGGCCCTAACGGCGGCGCTCCAGTCGTCAGCGAAAGATTTACACGAACATCGCTTGGTGATTGACGCCATTCGCGATGCATTGCAGCCTCACGCAGTTCAAATCGAGGTTCCCAGCTATCCCAAAGTCATGCAACTGAACAATGCGCAACATTTGTGGAGCCCGGTCCAAGCAACACTGAAACCGAACATCGATCTTTTTACATTGGCAGCCGCATTGCATCCAACCCCCGCAACCAATGGCCAGCCTCGCCATGCCGCGAGCACCTGGCTAAAACGCAACGAACCTTTCGAGCGCGGTTGGTTTACCGGTGCAGCTGGCATCCTTCGGCCCGACATGACCGGAGAACTTTGGGTACTGCTGCGCTGCGCCGAGATCGCTGGCAATCAGGCTGATTTATATGCTGGTGCTGGGATTGTTCTTGGTTCCGACCCGCATGCGGAATGGTTCGAAACCGAAGACAAGCTTGCGGCGATGTCCACCGCATTGCGCTTTGCCTGACGTTTAAGAGAATCGCTTGCAATGGATCGAGCCTGTTTGAATCTGCGCTGGAGTACCGAATTGTTCCGCGGTATGGTTTCTGCCGGACTGACCCAGGTCGTGCTCTCGCCCGGATCCCGTTCGACCCCGCTGGTATTGGCCGCCCAGTCCTTCACCGAGGTGCATTTGACCCCGATCGTCGATGAGCGCAGTGCCGGTTTTTTTGCACTCGGCTTCGCCCGCGCCAAGCAACGCCCGGTCGCGTTGATCTGCACCTCCGGTTCTGCCGCCGCACATTGGCTTGCGGCAATTATCGAAGCAAGCAGTTCGGGAGTACCATTGCTTTTGCTGAGCGCAGACCGCCCCCCGTTGTTGCGCGGTTGGGGGGCGAACCAAGCCATCGACCAAACTCGACTCTTTGGAACCTACGTTCGCGAATACCATGACCCGGGACTCCCCGATCCTGACCCAACGTATTTGCAAGCCATGTATCGCCTCGGCCGCCGAGTAGTAACCGTCAGCCAAACGCCGCATCCTGGCCCGATCCACATCAATTTACCGTTTGCCGAACCGCTGGTACCGACCACCGCAGGCACAACCTGCAAGGCCATCGAACCCGAAAACGATCGGCCCCGGCAGCGTCCGGACCGCGACATCCCATTGCCTACCGAATTACCAATCGTCGCAACCACCGCCGATCCCGTCCCGCGGGGCGGGGAAACGTCGGGCTGGGCGGACAATCGACCGCCCGACTGGCAACGATTGCTCCCATCCACCTGGTACCGGCAAC
>CAZWQC010000477.1:0-1559 GCA_964635785.1 uncultured Ectothiorhodospiraceae bacterium | reverse complement strand
GCGATTCGAAATCGACCTTTGTCCGCATGAACGATGGCGATGCGGTCGTTATCCGGCAAGACGGTCGGATCCGCGTTGTACTTTCCGTGAAAACTTAGGCGGACCGGCTCTCCACCGGTGACTGCAAGGCGATAGATCTGCGGTGACCCACTGCGGTCGGAGGTAAACAGGATGTGTTGTCCATCGGCGGTCCAGGTCGCTTCCGTATCGATGGCCCGATGCCAGGTCAGGCGCTGCAGGCGCAAGGTCGCTAACTCGACCAGGTAGATTTCCGGGTTGCCTTGGAAGGATAAGGTCACGGCCAGCTGACGACCATCCGGCGACCAGGCCGGTGCACCGTTTAGACCGGGTTTGGCCAAAATCTCCCGGGTTTGGCCGGTGCGGAGTTCTTGCAGTTGAATCGTGGGGCGACGGTGGCGAAACGCCACATAAGCCAGCCGATCACCCTCCGGTGACCAGGTGGGCGACATGATCGGTTCGTCGGATTGATAAACCGGTTGTGGCTGGTGTCCGTCCGCATCGGCGACCTCAAGTCGATAGCGTCGATCGGCCGCGCGACCGACCGCGATCACATAGGCGATCTGCGTGCTGAAAGCCCCCCGTGTGCCGGTTAAGTGTTCGTATAGGATATCGCTGATCATGTGTGCGGCAGGGCGCAATTGCTCGGGACTGACCGGAATACTCCGGCCGAGCATCATGCGTCCGACCACGGTATCGTACAAGCGAAAGCGAACCGCCAGGGTACTGGCGCCGGTTTGGAGCAATTCGCCGCGGACCAAGTACTCAATGCCATGCTGACGCCAGGCGGCAAAGTCTGTTGGCTCCTCAGTTGACTCGCTCGGTATGTCCGCGGCAGCAACGGCCTTGAAGCGGCCACTGCGGACAAGATCCTCGGTGACGACTTGCGCAATATCGACCGTTGCCGTACCGCCGTTGAGCAAAAACGGTTGCACCGCGATGGGCAGTGCCCCGTCAACGCCTTGGGTAATTTCGATCCGCAGTCGTGCCAACAGTGGTGGTGTGCAGGCAAGCAGGAGCAACGAGAGCACGGCCAAGACGTGCAGCCGGTGCCATCGGCCCTTAGCCTTGGGCCGACAGCCCCGGCCAAATGGCATAGGAACGGTCACTGTCGCTAGATCCGGATCATAGCCAGGGTTTACCCGGCGTCGCAATACGCGATATCGATACATTGTCGGGCTCGATCTGTTCATTGCCTACACACGGGTCGGTACCACCTTGGTCCATTGGGCCCGATTGAATCACAGCCGAATCGGGGTTGAAAGGTTAAATTGGCGATGGCGAAACGCCCATCGCCTTATTCCGGGTCGAAATCGAATTGGATTTCTCGCTCGAATAACCCAGGATCGGGCGGCTGCGGCAAGGGATCGGCTTTGCGCACGGCGGCTTCGACCGAATCACAGAACGCCTTGCTACCGGTACAGTCCTCGACCACGACGCTTGTAATAAAGCCGCCCGGAATCTGCGTCACGATAACCCGGGCATGGTCTTTAGCGCTGGTGCCCGGCGGCTTCACCCAGTGGCGTTCCACCTTGGCCTTG
>CAZWQC010000476.1:0-1565 GCA_964635785.1 uncultured Ectothiorhodospiraceae bacterium | reverse complement strand
AGCGCCCCCACCGCGACAAATCGCTCGCGCCGCCGCGACCGCCTGATCAATACCTGCAGCCGAAATCCGAGCAGAGTACGCAAATCCGGTTTTCTCATCACTGATGGCGCGCACGCCAACACCTTGGCGCACGCTGTAATCGCCAGTCTTAACGAAACCGTCCTCCAGCTGCCAAGACTCATGCACCGAATGCTGGCAATACAAATCACCGCTCGAAACGGCTCCACCGAGCAAACGGCCCATGATTCTCGCAATCTCGTCAAAGCCCAACGCAGCCGGCGCCAGCAATCGCTGGATTGCGACCTCAAGCACTCGGTTCGTCCACCGGAACACATTGAATTCGGCGATGCCGAACAGCGGGGAAACGCGTACGCGTCGTAGCCAACAACTCCGCATCGAGCTCAGCAACCACGACGCCGTTACCGCGTGCTCGTCGTTCGAGCACATTTCCCCAGGGGTCAACCACCATGCTATCGCCATAGGTCTCGCGACCGTTCAGGTGGAATCCACCCTGCGCGGCGGCGATGACAAACACCATATTTTCGATTGCACGCGCTCGAATCAAACATTCCCAATGCGCTTTGCCCGTCACTGCCGTGAAGGCCGCCGGCAACGCGACGATCTCTGCGCCTTGGTCGAGTAACAAGCGAAACAGCTCCGGAAAGCGCAAGTCGTAACACACTGCCAAACCCAGACGACCGAATGGTGTCGGCAGTGTGACCACAGCCGAGCCGGCTTCGATGGTGGCCGACTCTTCGTAGCGCTCGTGACTGTCGGGAATGCTGACATCGAACAGATGGATCTTGTCATAGCGAGCCACTTGTTCGCCGCGATCGTCAAACACAAGGCATGCGGCACGAATTTTGTCCGGTTCATCGCAAGCCAAGGGCACGGTCCCACCGATTAGCCACATACCATGCATCCGCGCCTGTTCTTCCAGGAACGCTTGAATCGGTCCGTCACCCGGCGTTTCCCGCAATCGCACTTTCTCTCTCTCCGTTGCCCCCATCAGTGCAAAATTCTCCGGTAACACCGCCAGTTTGGCCCCGGCATCGGCCGCACTGGCCAGCAACCGCCCGGCCTCCAACAAGTTACCTTGCACCTGTAAACCAGACGCCATTTGAATCGCAGCCACCCTGGACATGAACCTACCTCCAACCAATCAACGGACAATGGACGGCAACACCCTTTCGCTTACACCTCTTCACGACTCACACTGATGTTGCAAACTTTTCAGAACCTTGTGTGCCAGTCATGCACAGACGACGCTCGTTCGCGACACCCGATCTGTGATACCTCAGACCAACACCACGTCGAACTGCTCTTGGGTATACAACCCTTCGACTTGAAATTTCACCGGCACACCCAGCATTTCCTGTAACTCGGCCAACGCGGTGGATTCTTCATCGAGCAACAGATCGACCACTTCCTGGGAGGCAAGCACCAACAATTCCCGTGCATCGAACTGTCGGGCAGCGCGCAGAATCTCACGAAACATCTCGTAACAGACGGTTTCGGCGGTCTTGACATGGCCACGACCGCCGCAAGTCGGACACGGCTCGCAC
>CAZWQC010000475.1:0-1570 GCA_964635785.1 uncultured Ectothiorhodospiraceae bacterium | reverse complement strand
GACCTATCTCGTCGACGGTATCGCGCGCACGGGTATCGCCGATGTCGCCGCCATGCAGACCAGCATTCACAGCATCTTCACCATCGACGCGAGCGACATCGAGACCGTCTTCTCCGGCTTGACTGGATTGGTCACCGGATTCCAATGCCTACGCGACCAGCTCGGCGCCTCCACCTCCCGTCGCAACCCGTTGGTGACCCGCTATACCGTCAGTCTATTGCATTTAGAAAACAGGCTCCGCCAAGCACCGGAAATCGTCCACTCGCTGCGCCATGGCATCGCCGCCGCCGACCAGGACTTGGCACAGCACGGGCTACTCGGCACCGAAACCATCACGCTCCTCGCCGATATCTACCAGACGACGTTAAGCCAGCTCGGGCCTCGCATCCTCGTGCAAGGCGAGCAAGCCCATTTGACCAATGCCAACAATGCCGCACGTATTCGCAGCTTACTCTTGGCCGGCATCCGCGCGGCAGTGCTGTGGCGGCAAGCGGGCGGTACCCGTTGGCATCTTTTGTTCAACCGCAACCGCTTGGCGCGCGAGGCTGGGGAATTACTTCACGACCACGCCTAAGCTGTGCTTTAAGACCGAGGAAAATCCGATGACTCATGCGTTCGACACTCTTGCCAAGCTCGTCGTCGACGATATCCCCTACCAGTACCACAAAGTCAGCGCCCTCGCGGGTCACACACGCCTTCCCTGCGCCATCAAGGTCCTACTGGAGAACCTGCTGCGACACCAAGACGAAAACAGTGTGACCCGCGCGGACATCGACGCCGTGCTCGGCTGGGATCCGACCGAAACACCCTGCCGCGAAATCGCGTTTCGTCCAGCACGCGTCTTGTTGCAAGACTTCACGGGCGTCCCCGCGGTGGTCGATCTCGCCGCGATGCGTGACGCCATCGCCCACTTAGGTGGTCAACCGGCGCAAATCAATCCGCTGCAACCCGTCGAACTGGTCATCGATCACTCGGTGCAAGTCGATCATTACGGCAACGACAAAGCCCTTGACCAGAACACCTCCCTCGAGTATCACCGCAACGGCGAACGCTACCGCTTCCTGAAATGGGGTCAGCAGGCCTTCGCCAATTTCCGCGTGGTACCACCTGGTACCGGCATCGTCCACCAAATCAATCTGGAATGTCTGGCGCGGGTCGTGTTCACTCGCCAGGAGCCCGACGGCACGCGCATCGCCTATCCGGACACCTTGGTTGGGACAGACTCGCACACCACCATGATCAACGGGCTCGGGGTGCTCGGTTGGGGTGTCGGTGGCATCGAAGCGGAGGCCGCCATGCTCGGTCAACCGATTAGTATGCTGTTACCGCAAGTCGTCGGCGTTCGTTTGGTCGGCGAATTACCTCCTTTAGCGACGGCCACCGATCTGGTCCTCAGCCTGACCCAACAGCTTCGCCAACATGGCGTGGTTGGCAAACTGGTCGAGTTCTTCGGTGACGGCGTTGGACGACTCGCGCTTGCCGATCGCGCCACCCTTGCCAACATGGCCCCCGAATACGGCGCCACCTGCGGTCTATTCCCAATCGACGCCGAAACCATCACCTATCTGCG
>CAZWQC010000474.1:0-1582 GCA_964635785.1 uncultured Ectothiorhodospiraceae bacterium | reverse complement strand
ACCCGTAGTTCTTTTGAGTGAGTTCGTCAATGTCGACATACCAGGTGGCGTTGGATGCCATGGGCGGCGATTTCGGTCCTAGCGTTGTCGTCCCATCGGCATTGCGTGCGTTGGATCATTTCGCTGACTTGCAGTTGATCCTTGTTGGTGATCGCACCCAGATCGAGCCGCGTTTGAAGCGAGCCAGCGCAGACAAGCGCGAGCGGATCACGGTGCGCCATGCCGCCGATGTGGTCGCCATGGACGAGCCGCCGTCGCAAGCGCTGCGCAACAAGAAGGACTCTTCAATGCGGGTGGCCATCAATCTGGTGAAGGAAGGCAAAGCGGCAGCCTGCGTCAGTGCGGGGAACACTGGAGCGCTGATGGCGACTGCGCGCCATGTTCTAAAAATGTTGCCCGGTGTCGACCGTCCAGCCATTATCGCGGCGATACCGAGTAAGCAGGGGCATACGCAAATGCTCGATCTCGGGGCCAACGTCGATTGCAGCGCCGAGCACTTGTACCAGTTTGCCGTGATGGGTTCGGTTGTCTGCGAGGTTGTCGACGGTAATCCGTCGCCACGGATCGGGCTGCTGAACATCGGTCAAGAGATCATTAAAGGCAACGAGCAGGTGAAGCAGGCAGGAAGTCTGCTTGAGGAGAGCAACTTGAACTACATCGGTTATGTCGAGGGAAACGATATTTACTTGAGCGGCGTCGATGTGGTCGTCTGCGATGGTTTTGTGGGCAACGTGGCGTTGAAAACCAGCGAAGGCGTTGCGAAATTGATCAGCACCTTGATGCGGCGCGAGTTCAAACGGAATGTTTTCACGAGATTTGCCGGTTTAGTGGCGCGGCCGGTCTTGCATGGTTTTCGTAAACGGATCGATCCCCGTCTCTATAACGGCGCCAGTTTGCTCGGGCTGCAGGGGGTCGTGATAAAAAGCCACGGTGGCACGGATCGTGTCGGGTTCGAAAATGCCATTCGGATCGCGCGATTGGAGGCCGAGGCTAATGTGCCGCAAAGGATAAACAATAATCTCGAGCGGTTGTTGAACCAGAGGCTGGTCAGTTGATCTATGCGCGCATTACCGGGACTGGCAGTTACTTGCCAGAAAAAATTCTAACTAACAGCGATTTGGAAAGGATTGTCGATACCTCGGACGAATGGATCAGCGATCGCACCGGTATCAAGCTTCGACATATTGCCGCCCCCGGCGAGACGACCTGCGATTTGGCCGAACAAGCGGCCCGTCGGGCGTTAGCAATGGCGGGGCGGCAGCCAAGTGATGTTGATCTGTTGGTTGTGGCGACGACGACGCCCGACCGCGTGTTTCCAAGTACCGCCTGTTTGTTGCAAAATCGACTGGGTATTCATGGCCCGCCGGCTTTCGATGTGCAGGCGGTGTGTACTGGATTTATTTACGCCATCGGTATCGTCGAGCAGTTCATTCGCTCCGCTACCGCGCGTTGTGCGTTGGTGGTCGGCAGTGAAACCTTGTCTCGGATACTTGATTGGACCGACCGAACGACGTGCGTGTTGTTCGGTGATGGCGCCGGTGCGGTGGTCCTGGAGGCAAGCGACGAACCGGGCTTACTGGCC
>CAZWQC010000473.1:0-1590 GCA_964635785.1 uncultured Ectothiorhodospiraceae bacterium | reverse complement strand
CATTACGCGACAGCGTCCGGGGACCGCGACTGGGGTGGTATTTCTGACATTGGAGGACGAAACGGGAACCTTGAACTGTATTGTTTGGGGCGCGCTGGTTGAACGGTTTCGCAAGATCGTGACTCGGGGAATGTTGGTCGGGGTCAGCGGCCAGATGCAGAAAGAGGGGGAGACTGTTCATGTGATAGCAACACAGCTTTGGGACTATTCCGCGTGGTTGGGGGCATTGTCATTGCATAGTCGTGATTTTTGTTGACGTGGTGACGCAACCGAGCTGGTGACGAGCGTAGCATGAGTTCTTGCGTTTGTTCCCGTCGGCAGCGAAGTGAGGCAGCAGGACTTCCTACAAAAACTTGGACAACAATCGCTACGCTTGGGTTGACTTGATGTCTCGGGTTAGCGCCCAAGTCGAGGTCGTTTGCTCGGTCCGATTCGGCACGGTGATGATCGATCATAAGTGAACGTCTTGTTTTGTATCGTCGTTGACGGCGTGCACGAGAGGTTTTTGCCTCATGGGCTTCTCGCCGAGGTTGCGAACGGTTACACTAATGGCTTGACATCCTGATTCCCAACGCCAGACAAAGCGAAGACTTTGAAAGACCAATTGCAAACGCTGGTGAGCGCCGCGCTCGAACAGCTGCGAGCCACGGGGCAATTGCCGGTTGCCGAGTTACCCGCCGTGCAGATCACGCGCACCAAAGACCCGAGTCATGGCGACTTCGCCTGTAATGTTGCGATGCAGCTTGCCAAGCTCCTAAAACGCAATCCTCGTGATGTGGCCGAGTCGATTGTCGGCAGTTTGCCGACAGCGCGAATCATCGAACGGACCGAGATTGCCGGTCCGGGGTTTATCAACTTTTTCTTACGCTCAGGAGCCCATCTCGATGTGGTCGCCCGGATATGGACGCAGGGGGAGCGTTACGGTTTTAGCGAGGAAGGGGCAGGGCAACGGGTACAAGTCGAGTTCGTCTCGGCCAATCCGACCGGGCCGCTGCATGTCGGGCATGGTCGCGGCGCGGCATATGGCGACTGCATCGCGAACTTACTTGCGGCGATCGGTTTCTCGGTGCATCGCGAATACTACGTGAATGACGCCGGGCGACAAATGGACATCTTAACGACCAGTGTTTGGTTGCGTTATCTAGAGTCTTGTGGGCACGGGGTGACGTTTCCCAGTAACGGCTATCGCGGTGACTACATTCGTGATATTGCGCGTGAGTTGTATGGACAAGACGGTGATCTGCATCAGTCGTCGGTGGCTGAGCTTTTCCGCGACCTACCGGAGGATGCACCGGCGGGGGACAGGGAGGCCCATGTCGATGCGTTGATCGGTCGTGCCAAGTCCATCCTGGGAGAGAACCGCTACCGTCGAGTCGCCGATTGGGCCTTGACGGCAATCCTGCACGATATTCGCGTGGATCTCGCTGCCTTCGGTGTGACTTTCGATGAATGGTACTCGGAACGTGGTTTGGTCGAGCGGGGTGAGATCGAGGCAGTGATCGACCGCTTACAAGCCAATGGGCTGTTGTATGAGAAGGAGGGTGCATTGTGGTTTCGCGCGACCAGCCTGGGAGATGACCGCATGATCGC
>CAZWQC010000472.1:0-1593 GCA_964635785.1 uncultured Ectothiorhodospiraceae bacterium | reverse complement strand
CCAGGTCGAACGGCGCGCAATTCGCGAATCCGCCGCCGGAGCCGGTGCCAGACGCGTTTATTTGGTCGAGGAACCCATGGCCGCTGGTATTGGTGCCGGACTGCCCGTCCATGAAGCGCGTGGCTGCATGGTCCTCGACATCGGCGGCGGCACCTCCGAGGTGGCGGTACTCTCGCTCAATGGAATCGTCTATTCCGAGTCGATTCGCACCGGTGGCAATACGTTCGATGACGCAATCATCAGCTACGTGCGACGGAACTACGGTATCCTGATTGGCGAGGCGACGGCCGAACGGATCAAACACGAAGTCGGTTCGGCTTACCCGGGTGAACAGTTGCTGGAAATCGAGGTTAAAGGTCGCAATCTTTCGGAAGGGATACCGCGAAGCTTTTCGTTGACGTCCAACGAAATCCTTGAATCACTGCAGGAACCGTTGTATGGCATCGTCAGCGCGGTCAAAACCGCGCTCGAACAAACCCCACCAGAGCTCGGTGGCGATGTGGCCGAACGCGGTATCGTTTTGACCGGTGGTGGTGCACTGCTGCGCGACCTTGATCGTTTACTGGCCGAAGAAACCGGCATTCCGGTCGTGGTTGCCGACGATCCACTGACCTGTGTTGCCCGTGGGGCCGGACATATTCTGGAGATGCTGGACGAAAAAGGCATCGACTTGATGACGACGGACTAAACCCGGTCACCCGTCAAATTGTGACAAGAGATTCACGCCATTAAGACTCCGCTCTTCGTTGCCGGCCCATCACTGACCTTTCGCTTGTTTGTCCTAGCCGGATTGGCCATTGTGGCGATGGCCACCGACGAGCGTTGCCGCTGCCTGGAGCCTTTGCATTCGATCATTGGTACCCTACTCTATCCCATCTACCTGGCTGTCGATTTACCCTTTCGGAGCAGCGATTGGTTGGCCGAACAATGGGTCACCCGCCACCGACTGGCAAAGGAGAATGCCGAATTGCACCGGCAACACCAGCTCTTGCAGACTCGTTTGCAAAAGCTCGAAGCGCTCCAAGCCGAAAACACCCGGCTACGCGAGCTCCTCCATACAGCTGCCCAACTCGAGGATCGCGTATTGATCGCCGAGTTACTCGCAGTCGACCTGGATCCTTATAAGCAGCAAGTTTTGATCAACAAGGGTAGCCAGCAAGGCGTCTATATCGGTCAACCCGTGGTCGACGCTCACGGCATCATGGGTCAAGTCGTGCAAACCAATCCCTTACACGCAAACGTCATGCTGATTTCCGATCCAAACCATGCACTACCGGTACAGATCAATCGCAATGGCCTGCGTGCTCTGGCTTTCGGCACCGGCACCCCCCGCGAGTTGTCATTACGACATATCCCCGCCACCGCCGACATCCAGGTCGGTGACGTGGTTAGCACATCCGGACTGGGCGGGCGCTTTCCCCCCGGTTACCCCGTCGCGGAGGTCACCGCGATTGCCCGCCAACCCGGGGAACCCTTCGCTCGTATCACCTTGCAGCCGCGCGCTTTTCTTGACCACAGCCGCGAAGTCCTGCTGGTCTGGCCGCCTGGTTACGGCGACACCACCGCCGCAACGACGCCATCGGCCACCGAGGC
>CAZWQC010000471.1:0-1606 GCA_964635785.1 uncultured Ectothiorhodospiraceae bacterium | reverse complement strand
TGGAGCGGTGGTTTGTTTGCCGCCGCCCTATCAACGGGGCTCGCCGCGCTGGGTGCCGGTTTGGCGGTCGGGCGAGTCGGTGCCGCGACGGTTGGCGCGGTAACGGAGAAGCCTGAGTTGTTCGGCCGAATGTTGATTTTGGTTGGATTGGCCGAAGGGATCGCCATCTACGGGTTGATCATCTCCATCTTGATCTTGAATCGGTTGGTATAGCCCATGCGAGTGGCGTTCATCGGCGACGAGGTCACAGCGGCTGGGATGCGTTTGGCAGGAGTCGAGATTCATGACGAGGGGCAAGCGCGTCTTGGCCGGGTTTATCGACGGCTGCGCACCGAGAAAGCACTCATCTTGTTGACTCCGACGGCCGCGCAGACCATCGGCATGGCGACGATCAGTGCGGATCTGCGTGGTATCGAGCCGTTGGTTTTGCTTCTCCCGGCCGTGCAGGACTGTGACGATCCGCTCGATTTGATGGCAACCGTACGAGCGCATTTGGGCATTCGTACCGATATTGTCGGAGCCGACTGACCCCATGATAGCCGGCACCAAAACGCAATCCTCCCTTGCCCAGTCCCTGCTGGACTACATTCTTTCGGTCCGGGATAAGCGTTGTGGCGAAATCCGTGCGCAGGCAACGGAGCAAGCGGCCACCGTGGTCCGCGACGCCTTTGCCACGGCGCGGACGCACGTAAAGACCGCAATTGCCGCCGAGCGCCGGCTTATGCAACAGCACTATGTCGAGGTTGACGCCCACCTGGCCTCGCGCCGCCGGCAACAGGCGCAGCAACGGGACAGCCTGTTGTTGAACAAGGCCCGGGCACGCTTGCGGGAAGTCTTGCTGGCACGTTGGCAACAGCCCGAATTGCGCCTACAGTGGCAACGACATGCCGCTCAGCAAGCCAATGCTTGGCTGCCGCAAGCCCGACGCTGGCGGGTCGAACATGCCACAGGAATGGATGAGAGCGAATGCCTCGGTCTGAAGGCGATGCTGCGACGCGAGGGAACGGCAGCGATCGAATTCGAACCCAACCCAGCGCTCGAGGCGGGCCTGCGCATTCATGCAAAAGGAGTTGTGCTCGATACCAGCTTGGACGGGTTGCTTGCCGATCGAGCGGCATTGGATGCTCGGCTTCTGTTCCATTTGCGTACCGTCGATCCAGCACTGGCCTAACGCCAAGGAGCGAGTCTCATGATGGTCCAAGCAACCATTAGCTATATCAGCGGTCCCTTGCTCCGCGCCAAGACGGCTGCGGCCTTTTCGATGTACGAGGCGGTCAAGGTCGGAACCGAGGGGTTACTCGGTGAGGTGATCCGCTTAGAAGAGAACCAGATTACCGTACAGGTTTATGAAGACACCACCGGCTTGGCCCCGGGTGGGCCGGTTTATGGCCAGGGACTGCCGTTGGCCGCCGACCTCGGTCCCGGAATTCTCGGCGGTATCTTCGATGGACTGTTACGCCCGTTACAAGGGCTTGGCGGTGGATTCGTCCCTAAGGGAGAACGTGAACCACGCAATGCTCGCCTGCATTTCGCACCATCCCTGCGCGTCGGCGATCATGTTACCGGCGGGCAAGTATTTGGGCGTTTTCAGGGCCAAGGCGTCATC
>CAZWQC010000470.1:0-1663 GCA_964635785.1 uncultured Ectothiorhodospiraceae bacterium | reverse complement strand
CCAGACCTTTGGGGTAATGTTGTTGTACGAGATACGCTCTTGTTACAGCGTAATCTCGCGGACGAACGCCGCAAATCGAATCTCTGTCGGCATGTCTCGAGGTTCCTGTGCAGTCGCGTGATTTGGGTCCAGCGACGCCACGTTAGCTGATCCGCGCTGGATAATCCACTGGTGCAACCGGGGTTTAATGCGGCGCAATCGGCCCATCTCGGTCAACAGGCGAGACTTGGACTTGGAACGGTTCGTGATGATGGTGTTGGGGGGCTGCCAAGGCAATGGCATTGCGACGGGTCCGGCTTCTCGCTGGCATTGCCCGCGCACTCGACAATGCTGTGGCAAAGGCGGTACGATCCATCGTCACATAAGCCACTGTGTCCCTTCCCCCGCGGGAGAACGGACGCAGCAGGTTTTTGTGCCAATACTTTGGCAACCATCGGTATCGAACCGCGATCCGTTCGTCGTGACCAGATCGGTATCGACTGATGCCGTTTCTGTCGCGACCGCCGCGTTTGCGAACGCGGCGATCTTGGCCTGACGAAGAAACCGTTCCGTGGTCTAGACACGCCGATCGCCCGGACGAGGAACAGCATTGAAAAGTCTGCCGCACCTATTTAATAACAATCGTGCTTGGGCCGAGGGCATCCGCGCAAAAGACCCGAGCTTTTTCGAGCGTCTCGCGCGACAGCAATCGCCGCGCTATTTGTGGATTGGTTGCGCGGATAGCCGGGTACCGGCCAACGAGATCGTGGGCTTGCCGCCCGGCGAGGTGTTCGTCCATCGCAATATCGCCAACGTTGTGGTCCATACCGATTTGAACTGCCTGTCGGTCATCCAATATGCCGTTGAGGTGCTCCGCGTCGAGCACATCATCGTCTGCGGTCATTATGGCTGTGGCGGTGTCACTGCTGCACTGGAATCGGAGAATCATGGCTTGATCGATAATTGGTTGCGACATATCCGCGATGTCGGCCGGTTCCATGCCAATAACCTGGCGCAACTCGACGGTGCCGCGCGGCTGGACCGCCTATGTGAACTCAATGTAACCGAACAAGTCACCAATGTTTGCAATACGACGATCGTCAAGAATGCATGGGAAAACGGCCACCGCCTCGTTGTACATGGTTGGATCTACCGTATCGGCGATGGCATTTTGCGCCAGCAAGTGCCGGAAATCGACTCGCTGTCGGCTTTAGCGGCCGCTCGCTGCGATGATGCCGGGTGGATCGTCGCTACCCCGTCCTGATGGCGTCAAGGGTTGGCGACGACACGACATGACGCTAAGTGCGATGTGGATCGATCGGTCGTGGTCAAGCCAAGTGTAGTTGTTTTAGACCCTTGATAATATTGTTTGCCATGTGTTGATCCCGCAATACCATGAAGTTTACCCCGAAATGGTCCGGCACATTGCCAGTGTTTGCGCTGACCAAGATGGCCGGGATGCCGCGGTTGCGATTGTAGGAGGTTCGTAGCGCTGCCAGAACCGCGAGCCCATTCAATACATCGAGTTCACGACCGACGATCAGTCCATCGAACGGTTCGTGCAAAACTCTTTCGAGAGCCGCCAACCCATTGTTGACCATCATCGTTTGCAACGGCAGGTCGGCCAGCACTTGTTGGTAGATGCGTCCCATCATCAACGACGATTCGGCGACCAAAATGGAAC
>CAZWQC010000469.1:0-1664 GCA_964635785.1 uncultured Ectothiorhodospiraceae bacterium | reverse complement strand
TACTCGGGAGCTGTCTCAAGTTTTTCGTCTGCTTGAAACTATTTACGGGGCCTTGGATGAAATTGCTGAAGCAAGATCTGTTTTCAAAGTGGAAACCATTGGCGGTAAGCATTTTCCTCTCATGCACGAGTTTTTTCTGTAGCGGAAATCCATTTCTCTGTTTACTCACGTTTTTCTCTAAACTCGCTTGTGTCAATATGAATACACAGATTGCTATGTGGCTGTCTGTGGTTTACCAAGAGGCAAACAAAAATCACGCGCTCATCATGGCTCGTTTTGCCGTTCCGCGCGCCCGGCCAGAACGAGAACGACTGCGCGAGTTAGTCCTCGTCTTCGTCCTCGTGGGCGACGAAAATGACCTGCCGCCCACGATAAAAGCCATCCGCAGTAATATGGTGTCGGCGATGGGTTTCGCCGGTGCGCGGATCGGTCGCAAGCGCTGGATAACCACGAATGGCATCGTGTGAACGACGCATACCGCGGCGCGACCTGGTTTTTCGATTCTGTTGCACAGCCATGCTGCAATCTCCTAACGACACGTTGCAAAAAGCGAGCTGCCGGGATTCCCCGTCCCGACAGCCTCACCAAACCGGGTGATCTTGATCGGGTTGACGCCCACCGCCGCGATCATACGGTAAAACAGACCAAAATACTTAAACGAAGCGCAACCGCTGGTCGCTAACCATCGGCCAGATCGGCATCGTCGCCTTTCAATGTCGCAAGCACAGCAAATGGACTGCACTCCGACGGTCTGGCCACATCCGGCGGGGCGGCCAGCCGGCCGACCATATCCGCATCGCACTCGCGCTGGCACCCATGCCTCGGCGCAAGCGGGATGGACAGCAGCAGCTCGTCTTCCAAAAGCTCGGCGAGATTCACCCCCGCCCCCGTCACCACAAGCACATCATGGTCGGCCTGCCAACGAGCAGCTTCAGCTTCGGTAGCAACCAACGCCAGCGCCAAATCGGTCTCGACACCCCACTCGAGTTCGCCGAGGCAACGCTGGCAGGTCAAATACAATTTTGCTTGCAATTGGCCACGCAACGACACCAAACCGTCAGCATCGCGCTCGAACTGAGCGGTCAACCGGGCAGCACCCTCCACCCGCCGAGTTGACGCGATCAGTCGCGGCAGACTAGCCAAGGGGAGTTCCCCGCAAAGGGGTATTGCTTGGCTTAGGTAGTGACGCGGATCGACTGTAGCAGGGAGCTTTCCAAACATAAGCCGGGGAGTTTACAAACATTCAGCGGGATTTGTCAAAACGTTATCTCCTACCGCAGTGCAGCAATAAACGGGTTGAAATCCGGTAAAACTATGGCGGATACTTACGAGATTTACTCATCGCGTAACCCGTGCGCAAAGAATCTTAAAATCGTGATCAAGAAACTTCTCATCGCCAATCGCGGCGAAATCGCCGTGCGAATGATTCGCGCATGCGCAGAAATGCGGATCACGTCCGTCGCGGTCTACACCGACGCCGACCGGCGTGCGCTGCACGTCAAGAAAGCCGATGAATCGTATAGTCTTGGTCCCGATTCTTTGTCCGGCTACCTCAACATTCACCGATTGGTCAATTTAGCAAAGTCGGTCGGCTGCGATGCGATTCATCCCGGCTATGGTTTTCTTGCCGAAAATC
Source organism: uncultured Ectothiorhodospiraceae bacterium (assembly GCA_964635785.1). GTDB lineage: Bacteria > Pseudomonadota > Gammaproteobacteria > CAYFSA01 > CAYFSA01 > CAYFSA01. The sequence goes on along the minus strand of CAZWQC010000469.1, from coordinate 28 downwards.
CCGGACTCGCTTCGGCGTGTGCGAATGC
>CAZWQC010000468.1:0-1665 GCA_964635785.1 uncultured Ectothiorhodospiraceae bacterium | reverse complement strand
GGTGGACCGAGATTGCCGCCCGCTGCGGCATTGACGCCGGCCTGCTGCGCCATGGAGGCGACCAGAGCGGTCACGGTGCTTTTGCCGTTGGAGCCGGTGATCGCGATCGTGGGGGCTTTGCTGTGGCGCGCGAACAGTTCGATATCGCCGATCACTTCCAGTCCGCGGTCATAGGCTTCTTGTACGAATGGATGGGTGGTGGGGATGCCCGGACTGAGAATCAACCGACCACAACGGGTCAACAGTCGTCGATCGAAACCGTTCAATGTGATCGCGGCATCTGGATAGGCGGCACGCAACGGTGCCAAGCCGGGTGGCTCGGCGCGGCTGTCGGTAGCCAACCAGGGTTCGTCCTGTGCTGCAAGAAAACGGGCAACGGATACCCCAGTCGCACCCAAGCCGACGATGAGGCTGGGATGCCCGCCTTTTGATTTCACGCGACGAATCGGTTTGGCCATGGCGTTACCGCACCTTCAGAGTAGCTAGGCCGATCAGAACCAGCACGACGGTGATAATCCAAAAACGCACGATAACCCGCGGTTCGGGCCAGCCCTTGAGTTCAAAATGATGATGCAGCGGTGCCATGCGAAAGATGCGACGGCCAGTGAGCTTGAACGAGGTAACCTGAAGCATGACCGAAACGGTTTCCATGACGAAGATTCCGCCCATGACGAACAAGATAAGCTCTTGGCGCACGGCAACGGCAATGACACCCATGGCTGCACCCAACGCCAGGGCGCCAACATCGCCCATAAAGACCTGAGCGGGATAGGCGTTGAACCAAAGAAAGCCAAGCCCGGCCCCGCCGATGGCGGCGCAGACGACGACTAGCTCGCCGACACCGGGAATGTAGGGGATGCCAAGATACTCGGCGAATACGGCATTCCCGGTGGCGTAGGCGAAAACCGCAAGTCCACCACTGACCATCACGGTCGGCATAATCGCGAGGCCATCCAAGCCATCGGTTAGGTTGACCGCATTGCTGCTGCCGACGATGACGAAATAGGTGAATGGTATGAACCACAACCCCAATGGAAAGGTCAGTTCCTTGAAAATCGGCACGATCAAAGTCGTTTCTGCCGGTGATTGTGCGCTGGAAAAAAGAAAAACCACGGTGACGCAAGCGACGACGGATTGCCAAAAGAATTTGGTGCGGCCGCGCAGACCGCGACTATTGCCATAGCGCAGTTTACGATAGTCGTCGATGCCGCCGATGAGGCCGAAGGCGAGGGTGGTCAGCAAGACCACCCAAATATAGCGATTGGTGAGATCGCCCCAGCACAGTACACTGATCCCCACCGCGACGAGAATCAGTGTGCCACCCATGGTCGGCGTGCCGGCTTTACTCAGATGCGATTCGGGACCATCGTTGCGAATGTGCTGTCCAACCTTGTAACGAGTCAGGTGACGGATCAACACTGGACCGATTAGCAATGAAATGGCTAAGGAAGTCAGGACGCCCAGAATGGCGCGGAACGTCAGATACTGAAAGACGTTGAAAGCGCTGACGAAGCGGGTGAGATAGTCGAAAAGGTCAAGCAGCATGGGGATGATCCTGTTCCGGTTCAGCCAACGCCTGCGCCACACTTTCCATGTGCATGTTGCGTGAACCTTTGATCAAGACGGTGACATCGGCTGACAACTCGGCGAGCAACTCGGCGAGCA
>CAZWQC010000467.1:0-1670 GCA_964635785.1 uncultured Ectothiorhodospiraceae bacterium | reverse complement strand
CGGATGGCGGCTGCCGTTGGGTGCACCTCGATGAGCAAACGGTCGATGGTCAGGACGGCGAGTCGATGATGCGCACGGCGTTTTCGGTTTATCCCTTGCGGGATCGTCAGCGCTTTGGCTTGCCGGATGACACAGAGATCAAAGACTTGATCGCCATCGAATACCGGCAGCGCGGACGCTTGGTGGCGTGGCGGTTAACAATGACAGCCGAGGAGTATCGCAATGCCTAAAGGAATCATTACAAAACTGGTGACTGATCGACGCTATGGATTTATCAAAGCGCCGGATAACGCGGAAAAATATTTTTTCCATGCGACTCACATGGCAAGAGGCCATGAATTCGCATCCTTAAAAGAAGGTGATGCTGTCGAGTTCGAGCTGCGCCCAAGCCAGAACAAACCGGGACAACAGGAAGCATTCAACGTGCAGTCAACAAACGCGGCAAGGGTCGCTTTACCCTACGGATTCCTACCCATTGCACCTGATCGAGCGATCACTGACACGCCCGTCTGGCACGATGGCTCCTCTGGCGGCGAACTGCTCTCGGGCGAAATTCTCTGCGAACTCGAAGCCCTGACGCCGTTGTTGCCCGGTAATGCACGCTACAAAGTCGAGGACGCCGATCAACAGCGGTTACAGCAATGGGGTTTTGGCAAATTACCCAAAAGCAAGCAGATCGCCGAGCCACTGCGCTTGCCCGATGGCCGGGTGGTGATTGCCGGTAGTGCCTTGAAAGGCATGATCCGCCACAGTTTGGGTGCCTTGACTTCAGCCCCGATGGAGCGGGTTGGCGAACGGCATTTTACTTATCGACCGAATCTTGATTTCAACAAAGGGAAGGTTCTGGAACGGTATGTTGTGCGTCCGGCGCTGGTGATCGCCGAACGCGATGGAGGTTGGGACATTGAGGTGTTCGATGATGCACGCGCGGCGGAGTTCGTGCGACAGGGCGACAATCCCCCGCCGCAAACGACGCATCGTCGCGTCACTTATCAGGGTGGTATTGACGGAGAAGGTTTATTGGCCAAAGCGTTCAATCCGCGCAGCCGGACTTATCGGGACGCATTCGTGCCGCCAAAAGCTGATTTTCGACTCGAAATCACAGCGGACCTGTATCAGCGCTATCTACGGGATCAGGAGACTGTTCTTGCGAGCAATACAGAGGGGCATCTCACTGGGCATCCATTGGATTTCGATGTCGGCAAGGTGTCCAAGAGCATTCGCAACAACAAGAAATTCATGCCAGGTCAACTCATCTATGTCGAACTGACTACGGATTCCAATGGCAAGGTGACGCCGCGCTCGAAAGTCGTCTCCTGCGGCCATCATTTTCGTTACCGCTGGGCCTACACGTCGTCAATCCGCAAGCAAAACGGCCAACCGCGTGCCTGTCTAACCCCGCTCGCCGCGCGAGTTGATCCTTGACGATGAATTCAAATGCGAGCATCGCAACAAGGAGACCGACTTCATACGTGACCGTCACCTATCCTTTGCCATGGTCGTGGTGATGGTCATTAGAAACAGCGTCAAACCGCTGCAAAACGTCCTCAATGAGATCATGACTCGCCTGGCCTTTACCCCCGTCACCGCCAGTGCCTTCTCGCAGGCCCGCTACAAGCTCAGGCACACCGCTTTTATCGAACTCAATGACCTCGCCGTTGTTGAGGTCA
>CAZWQC010000466.1:0-1676 GCA_964635785.1 uncultured Ectothiorhodospiraceae bacterium | reverse complement strand
CCCGACCGGCACATCCGCCACTAGCCGGCGTTGCACGGCAGTGCGCAAAGCCGTCTGCAAAGTCTCCTGCCAGTCCTCGGCGGTTCGTTCGGCATCGTCCGGATCCGGCCCCATGGTCAGTTGCCAATACACCCTGTCCTCACGGTTCCCGTTTGGAGCAAAAGTCGCAATGGTCGCTGGCGGCAGTTTTCGGACACCTTGCAGTATCGTCCTCGGTGCCGGCACAACCGAGTGGAAACTCAGGTAATGGTGCAGCGCGACCGGGTCGATACGGGTGTCCACATCACCGGCTGCCAACAGGGCGGGCAAACTCGACGCAAAACGCAACCGCTGCGGGCTAACCGAAAGATAAAGCGGTTTGATCCCCAACCGATCCCGCACCAACGTGACACGACCGAGATCACGCTCCCAAACGGCAAAGGCAAACATGCCATGAAACCGAGTAACACAGTCCGCACCCCATCGATGAAACGCCTTGAGGATGACTTCGGTATCGCTGCTCGAGAAAAAACGGTAACCCGCCGCGGCGAGTTTCGTGCGCAGTTCGGCATAGTTATAGATGCAACCATTGAACACGATACCCAGCCCCAATTCCGGATCGAGCATGGGTTGTTGCCCGTGCGTACTCAGATCGATAATCGCCAGCCGACGATGCGCAATGGCCACAACATCTTGCGCGAACATGCCGTGGGCATCCGGTCCACGCGGTGCCATGACTGTCGCCATGCGAGCCACTGCGTCCGTGGCAGCCGCCGAGCCATCAAAGCGTAATTCGCCGCAAATACCACACATAACCGTTCTCCTTATCGAACGTTGATCAGAATACTGATTAGCAATAACAGAATTACCCCCCAGAACGCAAAGCCCGCATCACCCACCCGACCGATTGACGAATTTGCGGATCGAATCACGGAACCTTGACACTGCCAGCGCTAATCTCCGGGTCAACAACGAATCGGCTGCCGGTGGTGGCAGCAACAACCGAGCAACGAATCACACAGGGGCCATCGTGGTGATGGGCAAAACACAGACGCATTCGATCTCACCAACAGCTTCCCCAACCTTAGGGCGCGTCGCCAGGCCAGGTATCCGCGCCTATTTGCCATCGCTACTGGTTCAGGTTGCAATCGACCGGCAGATTCGACAACGCCAGCTACGTCCAGGCAACTATCGCAGCGCTCACCGCTTACGCCTGCACCATGATGGCCATCCGCGTAACGACCGTTCGAGTGTATTTGAGTATTACTGCCATTGAACTCCGGGGAGCCGGGCACGGGGTCGGAAATCGGTGAATCAGGCAAAGACTGCTATCATGGACGTCCTATGCATGCACAAGGTCCACGTGATCTTGCGCGGACATGTTCGATGTAACGGATTCGGTCGATGTCCCATCCTCAAGCCCTGGCTGCTGACCTCGTGCCCAAGATCAAGACTTGGGCCAATACCCTCGGTTTTCAGGGGGTTGGGATCAGCGACACCGAACTTGCAACGCACGAAAAGCGGTTGTTTGACTGGCTCGAACAGGGCCGACACGGCAGCATGGCCTTCATGGCGCGGCACGGCACGCGGCGCAGCCGGCCGTGGGAATTAGTCCCCGGAACCCTCAGCGTGATCAGTGTGCGCATGGATTACCTGCCACCGGCCGGCGCCGATCCGTGGCGAATCCTCGCCGATCC
>CAZWQC010000465.1:0-1688 GCA_964635785.1 uncultured Ectothiorhodospiraceae bacterium | reverse complement strand
GGCCGAGGGTCGTTGCCCCAGCGAAATTGTGAACATTCGCCGACGCCGCGGCTTGCCGAATTCGTTCGGCTTGCTCCCGATCGGCTGGCGCTCCGAGAATGACGCAGGCAAACCCAATGGCGTCGAGCTTACTTGCCAGCGCCGCCCAGCGTTCGGCGATCCAGTGTTTGTGGGCACGGGTCGTAAACGGCACTAGCGCGATCAACCGACCGTCAAGACCACGGTGTTGCAACTCGACCGCCGCCCATTCCTGATCGGTTTGCGCAATCGCGACACGCATCGGAAAACCGTCGTCGGTCGGCAGGCCAAGGTAATGAGCCAAAGCGAGGTATTCCGAGCTGATCCGGGATTTGTCCGGGCCTGAGTCGATCACCTCCGTCAGCAAAAAGCGGCTACCCTCCCGGGAATCGACGCCGATGCGGCGTGGCGCACCGCTCAACCAGGCCAACAAGCCACTTTTGAACAGACCTTGGGGATCGAGCATTAAGGCAAACCGTTGCGCCCGGAGTTCGCGTCGAAATGCCAGCAAACTTCGACTGAGTATCCGCCAGTGTCGGTGCTTCCAGGCGTTGCGCCAAGCCGCCACCGGTACCGGCAGGACGGCATCGAGTTCCGGATGGGATGCCAACAGCGGGGTAACCTCCGGTTGCGCCAGCCAAGTGATCCGGCTATCGGGAAAACGCGCCCGCAACGCATGAATGAGCGGAGAGGCCATGGCAACGTCGCCGATCGCACTGAGCCGGATAATGCCGATATGGTCAGGCGATTCAAGCATGGTGGGGTTTCACCAGGCCAGGTTGTGCCCCCGCCAATGGCAGTGCATCCGCATTGAGCCGTTGTCTTGCAAGGGTTCGCACCACTTGGCGATCAGCGTTGCACAGGTCCACTGCCGGGCAATCGTTTTCGTCGATCCCGCCGATGAGGTCGGCCTGACAGACCGTGCTTTGGTCGGTCGAGCGATTCTCGCCGATGATGATTGACTCACGAAATGAGTTGGGCCGGATCGTTTGCATTCGCTATGCGTTAAGGTCGACTGAAATTGGAGTCTGGCGACGTCACGCTTCGTACGATAACCGATCGTCGTTTCGCTTGGTAGAGGCATGCCACCGATCGCATCGCTTATTGCCGGCAGGCTAGCAGCGTATCTCAATGCGCATTCTCCGGCGATCGAGTCCGGTAACAGCGAGACCGAGAGAACGGTTCGCGTTAGTGACAAATCGGCAAATCAAGGTATCCTTGTGTCCATTTCTCGGTGACGACAGCGCATGACCCAACCTAAAATCGCGATATTTGCCGCTTTCTCCGGACAAGGCGGCGTCGAGCGAATGCTCACCCGCCTGGCCGGCGGATTCGCCGAGCGCGGATTTCCGGTGGATCTCGTACTGGCAAAAGCGCGTGGCGAACACCTTCAACATATCCCTGCAAACGTTGCGCAAATCCGGCTATCGGGCGGACATACGGCAACGGCGATTGGGTCGTTTGCGGCGTACCTACGGCGCAATCGACCCACGGTCGTGCTCGCGGCGAAACATCGGGCCATTCAAGCGGCGGTGTGGGCACGACGGCTGTCAAGGACGCAACCCGTATTGGTCGGCAGGCTCGGTACAACCGTTTCCGCCGCGTTAGCTGGCCGTTCAGCCTTGCGGCGTTGGTTGAAATGGGTTGGGTATCTGCGGAAAGTCCTCAGC
>CAZWQC010000464.1:0-1717 GCA_964635785.1 uncultured Ectothiorhodospiraceae bacterium | reverse complement strand
CGCAGGCAAGCCACTTCGCTGTGGAGTCCGGCGCAGTCCATTTCCTCGACCAGTAAGCCTGTTTGGGCGTATCCGGATGTCGCCGTTTGTGCCCCAAGCGGGGCACTATGAATTGCAACCGCGGCAAACAAACCGCGGGTAAGTGGACTGGTTGCCAATAAGACGACGTCCCGCCCCCCGCCCGATTGGCCAAACAACAGAACTCGATCGGGATCGCCTCCAAACAGGTCGATATTGTTTTGCACCCAGTGCAGTGCTGCGATCTGATCGAGTAATCCGTCGTTTCCCGAGCTGCCTGTCGGGCTTTCTGCATCGAGTTCAGGATGAGGCATAAAGCCGAGTACGCCGAGCCGATAGTTCAGGGTGACAACCACTACATTGCCGCGCGCACTCAGCCTGGCGCCGTCGTAGAGCGGATCGGTGGCGGTTGTGGCGGCGACAAGACTGATGGGGTCGCGTGTTGAGCCGAGGAAATTGCCGCCGCCGTGGAGGAACACGAGAACTGGACGTCTGGCGTGGGTGTCGGCGATGCTCGGTGTCCACACATTGAGATAGAGGCAATCCTCAGTTCCCACCGCAATACCGTTTTCGCTGTAGCCTAGTTCCCCTGGTTGCGTGCAAGGGTTGGGCTGTTGGGTCGCCGCCCGAACACCTTGCCAAGGTGAAGCGGCTTGGGGTGGTTGCCAGCGTCTTGGACCGGTTGGGGGGTGGGCGTAGGGAATGCCGAGGTAGCCGAGGACTTCGCCGATCTGGGTGCCTACTAGCAAGCCGGTATCAATCCGCAAGATGGCGTGGTAGGCAGTGGCGGCAAGTAAGGTCTGTTCGATATACTCGCTGACGCTATCGGGATCGCAACGGCGACATGCCCGTTCATTGATCGCGCCGCCAAGTAGAGTGCTGTCGCGATAGCCTCTTAGATAGCGAAGCAGCAGCATTGCGTCGCTGAGTGCATCGAGCCCACCGTCGCCATCGATATCAAAAGCGAGGGCGGTCTGCTCGAGATGGGCCGTGATTGCGTCTGCTGTGCAGCGTTGACAGTTGTCGCGATCGGTGGCGGCATTGATCAATGCGTCGCCGCGAAATCCAAATAGATAGCGCAAGAGCAAGACGCCGTCGGTGGTTGCGTCGATCAGTCCGTTTTGGTCGATATCCGCGATCGAGTAATTCTCGGTTTGTGCGTGGGCCTGGTACGCGATCAAAAGCCATGGCAGCAATACGACGTTAATGGCCAAGTGACGGAAATGCATCGGTGTTCACTCCGTAGGATTCGATAAATATCCAGTGACGGTGCGCGGCGCGATTGGACGCAAGCGCGTTTCCTACCAGTAACGGCTTTGGGCACTTGCGGTTGACAACGCGATGGCGATGGTCGTCACGTTGCGGGAACGGGTCGCCAGGTTTATGGGCCTGTGGGCCAACTGCGCGGGTGGAGTGGGAACGATGTCATGCGGCGAGCGGCCGGATTCGGGATGCCATCGCGAGGCATCATTGGTGGCGGCAAGCTGGCGCCAAACGGTGATACGAGCGGCGGCCTTGGCCCGCGTTCGGGTACGCCGGTGTATCCTTAACCGAAACTAACGAGCGATAGCAAGCGATCATGGTTGTGGACAAAACCTCGGGGTTGCTCGATGCAGCGGAATATCGCCCCTCGGCGAATGCGGATGCGCGACCGGATGGCGATGAAGGCCGACTGCCCGCCGTTCCGGATCGCGAACAC
>CAZWQC010000463.1:0-1719 GCA_964635785.1 uncultured Ectothiorhodospiraceae bacterium | reverse complement strand
TCGTGACGCAGCTCCGCCATTCCGTTTCGTATCCTGATAGCGCCGGACTTCGGCAACATTTTGTTGCCGAGCTCGCCCGCTTCGAACAGGTGGCACAGCACGCCAGTGAAACCGCACCGTTGCTCGCCGACGCTCGCTATGCGCTGTGTACGTTTATCGACGAAGCGGTGTTGAATACGCCGTGGGGCAGTGAAAGTCAGTGGCAGGAACAGAGCCTGTTGAGCACCTTTTTTAACGAGACGTGGGGTGGCGACCGCTTTTTTTCCATTCTCGAGCAGGCAAAACAACAACCGGCGCGTTACCTACCGCTGTTAGAGTTGCTATTTGTCTGCCTTATGCTGGGATTCGAAGGCAAATATCGTGTGCTCGATCGCGGCCGCGCGCGGGTAGATGAGATTCAGGATGACCTGTTCGCGGTTTTGCGTAGTCAGCAACCGGAGGTTGAACGCGACCTGTCCCCGCATTGGCGTGGCATCACAACCGAAGGAGGGCATTTTGCCGGTTTACTGCCGTTGTGGGTTCTCGCGGCTGTCGTGGCGGCGTTGTTGCTGAGCATTTATCTCGCCTTTCGTGTCGCCTTGGGCGGAACCAGTTATCCGGTTTTCGATTCCTTGTCCCGGTTTGGCCGCCACCCCATTGCGCTTGCCGAATTGAGCTTGACCGCGGCGGCCGAACCGCCTCCTGTAGCGAAGGTTTCCAAGCTTCGCTTGCACGAAATTCTGGCCGCGGAGATCGCGTTGGATCTCCTGTCGGTGGAACAGGATGGACTGAAGTCGACGATTCGCATCAATGCCGATACGCTCTTCCGTTCGGGTAGTGCCAAGGTGGAAAAACGATTCATCCCGATCTTCGCGCGCATCGGTGAGGCTTTGGATCAGGTCGAGGGCAAGATCTGGGTCATTGGCCACAGTGACGATGTTCCCATCCATACCCTGCAATTTCCCTCCAATTGGGAGCTCTCGCGGGCTCGGGCCGTCAATGTCATGACCGCATTGGCCGAGCATCTGCGCGACCCCGACCGCATGACGCCGGAGGGACGGGCCGATACCGAACCGGCGGGACCGAACGACAGCCCTGCCAATCGGGCGCGTAATCGCCGTGTCGAAGTCATCTTATTCGAACAGGAAGACCTGTCGTGAAAAATCTCCTGCGCTTTCTCGGCGATCCTTGGGTGCTTGCCGCGCTCGGCTTTTGCGCGAGCGCATTGTTTATCTGGCTGATTGGACCATTCGTGGCATTTGCCGATCAACGATTCTTGGCGCCACCGTTGGCGCGAGTGGTGACGATTCTACTGCTTGCGCTGGTTTGGCTGACGGTATTGTTCTGGCGACAAACGCGCGCACGGCGTGCGGACCGGCAACTCATCGAGGGCATGGCAGCGAGCGAACCAACGGTGGCAACGGCGGGTAGCGAGAGCATAAGCGCCACGCAAGCGGAAAAAGAAGCACTCAAAGCCCGTTTCGAAGAAGCGGTCACTTTACTGCGCAAACCCACCGGCAAAAGCGGCCGACGTGCCAATAGTTTGTACGAATTGCCCTGGTACATCATCATCGGTCCACCCGGCTGCGGCAAGACAACGGCTTTGCTGCAATCGGGTATCGATTTCCCCTTGGCCGATCACTTTGGTCTTGGCACGCTTGCTGGCATCGGCGGTACCCGTCATTGCGATTGGTGGATCTCCAATGAGGCAGTGCTGATCGATACCGCCGGGCGTTATAC
>CAZWQC010000462.1:0-1755 GCA_964635785.1 uncultured Ectothiorhodospiraceae bacterium | reverse complement strand
TGGCCTCGGCGATCGAGGAGATCGCGTCGATTGCCGCCGTGTTGCAAAGTGGTTGAAAGAGCGAATCGTAACTAACGTAAATAACGGGAGATTCGCTCATGAGTGAAGCTGCTCTGCTTGACCAGGACGATGCGGTAAGCCAAGCCACCGAGGAAGTGGACAACCAGTATGTGACGTTTTATCTCGATGCCGAGGTATTCGCTTTTCCCATGGCGGATGTCATCGAAATCGTGCGTTTACCCGATACGGTTGCCGTGCCAATGACCCATCCCACCTTGGTCGGTCTGGCTAACCTGCGCGGTAATGTGCTGATCGTCCTGGATTTGCGGCATCTGCTGGAATTGCCCGAACACGCCTACAACGAGGCCACCCGCGTTATTGTGTGCGATGTCGGTAAACCGGTTGGGTTGGTTGTCGACAAGGTGTCTAGGGTGCTCAATGTTGAGAAAGAATATATCGACGACAGCGAACTGGCCGGTGGTTCCATTGCCGCGGAGTTGTTGAGCGGTGTTGCCAAGAACGTTGGTGGGCATGATATTGTTCAGTTGCTGGACGTGCGCCGATCTGTCGAACAAACCTTTTCGACGCAGTTCGTGACCACGAGTGCCGCGCGCGTGGCCGGTATTGGTGATCTGGCGGTCGAGCGCGCAGGTGCCGGCGAGACCGAAGAGCATACCCGGCAGCTCGTGAGCTTTGTCGTCGAAGACCAAGAGTACGCGTTCGATATCGCCGAAGTCGAGGAGATCGTCCGGGTTCCGGAGGCGATTACCCAGCTACCGCATGTGGCGCATCATGTCTTGGGATTGATCAATTTACGTGGCCGTTTGTTGCCGCTGGTGAGTCTGCGCCGGATGTTCGCCCTAAATGAAATGGCGGTGAACGAGCACAACCGTATTTTGGTTGTCAATTTAGGCCAAACGACGCGTCGGCAACAACCGGTGGGTATCGTCGTCGATCAAGTGCGGGAGGTATTGCGGATTACGCCCGAGGTCGAAGATCAGTTGCCGACCTTGTTGCGGCAGACCAAACAGGTCGATGAGATTGGTGCGGTGTGTCGATTGGATGGTGGTAAACGGTTGGTCTCGGTGCTATCGGCAGCCGCGCTGTTTCAACACCCGGCGATTCAAGAGGCGATCGAGGCACGCGAGCAAGAAGTGGAAGGTGACGCAATGGGCGAGGCGACTGCGGCGGCGACGAACACGGAAGACGAGTCGCAACTTGTCGTGTTTATGCTGAACGAGCAGGAGTTTGCGGTCGGGATCGAAGCCGTGCAGGAAATTACTCGGGTACCGGCAGAAATGACCCATGTACCGAAAACACCGGCATTTATTGAAGGAATGGTGAACCTGCGTGGTGCGGTGTTACCGGTTTTGAATATGCGCACGCGTTTCGGATTGCCACGAATGGAACGCAATGACCGGCAACGTATTCTGGTGTTGGACATCGATGGCACGCGCACTGGTTTTATTACCGATGCCGTACTCGAGGTGTTGCGATTGTCCCGCGGTGTGATCGAGGACGCGCCGCATTTGTCCGATGAACAACGACGGATCATGGGTCGGGTGGTCAATCTGCGTGAACAAAAGCGGATGATCCAAGTATTGGATGTCAACCAATTATTGAGCGACTACGAATTGGCGGCGATCGAGTAGAGTTAAATAGTGAGCTTGTAGCGTGACCATCAAAGTCTTGGTTGTCGATGATTCGGCATTGATGCGTAAACATTTGCGGGCGATTCTCGAGGAAGACAAAACG
>CAZWQC010000461.1:0-1760 GCA_964635785.1 uncultured Ectothiorhodospiraceae bacterium | reverse complement strand
GATGAGCCGCCAACGCTTCGCGCAACTGAAATCCACTGCCGTCGGGATAGCGCGCTGACTCGGCAATGACTTCTCGCGCCGCAGCCACGGCCAGCGGACTTGGGCCAAGGGGATTTTCGTTGGAAGCCAGCTTGATCGGGTCGCAAATTCCAAGCTCACGCTCTAACTCTGCGATGGGTTTGCCGGGCTGGTAAGGCTGCAAACCTTGCACCCCGGTTACAGCATAAGATTGCCAATCGGTCCGGTCGGGTTCAGTCAAGCTGCTCAAGAAAAACTCTCCTCGTCATTCGATCGACCCGACGAGGCGATCGATAGCCTAGGCAACGGCTTGCCGGCCATGGTTTTGCCGCAACACCGCGCCGTCACAAAATCGCCCGTGGATACGCCCCGAGCACCTTGACCCAGGAGGCTTCGTGTTCCAGCGCGCGCAATGCCTTGGCGACTTGCGTATCCTCGATATGACCCTCGACATCGAGAAAGAACACATATTCCCAATGCATACAAGGCGATGGCCGCGACTCGATGCGGGTCATGTTGACCCCGTTTTCCGCCAAGGGCGCCAACAAATGATACAAAGCCCCAGGCCGATCGCCGCCGGTGACCATCAACGAACTTTTGTCGTTCCCGCTGCTCGGCACATCGTGCGAACCAATTACCAAGAACCGCGTCGTGTTCTCTGGACGATCCTCGATGTTGGCATGCGCACAGCATAAACCGTACAACTCCGCGGCCATTTCGCCGGCAATGGCCGCCGTTCCCGGTTGTTCTGACGCAAGCCGTGCCGCTTCCCCGTTACTACTCACCGCAACCCGTTCGATCCGCGGGAAGTGCTCGTCCAGCCAATTGCGGCATTGGGCGAACGACTGGGTATGTGAGTAGATCCGCGTGATCGCCTCGACCTCGTCACCACGAGTCAAGAAGAAATGATGAATCCGCAATAACACCTCACCCACGATTTTGCACGGCGAATCCATGAACATATCAAGCGTATGCGTCACGATACCTTCCGTGGAGTTTTCGATCGGCACCACCCCATACTGGGTTCCGCTGGCGGCCACCTCGCGAAACACCTCTGCCACCGTCGGCAACGGTTTGGTCACTACCCAATGACCGAAATGCTTGACCGCCGCGGCCTGTGTAAACGTACCTTCGGGGCCGAGATAAGCCACGCTCAAGGGTTGTTCCAAGCCCAAACACGCCGACATGATTTCGCGAAACAAACGCATGACGTCTTCGTCTTGCAATGGCCCGCTGTTCTGATCTCGAATTCGCTCCAACACGGCCGCTTCCCGCTCTGGCCGATAGAACCGCACGGCGCCGCCCGCTTCGCGTCGTTTCACCTCTGCAATCGCCTGCGCCAATCTGGCTCGCTCGCTAATCAGATCGAGCAACTGGCGGTCGACGCGATCGATCTCGGCGCGAATGGCATCCACGTCCCCAAGGTCAGTCATCGGCCTAGATCACCCTGACCCGAAGCACGCCGGCGATCGCTTCGATGTCCGCCTTGACGGTGGCATCGATCGGCGAATCGCAGTCGACCAGGGAATAGGCAATATCACCGGCCGATTCGTTGATCATGTGGACGATGTTGGTCCTGGCCTGCCCAAGCACGTGCGAGATTTGCCCCAACATATCCGGTACGTTTCGATTGACCACGCTCAGACGCGCGACCCCGCGTCGCGGCATGCGCAACTCCGGGAAATTCACCGAATTGACGATATTACCGTTCTCGAGATAATCGCGCACCGCCTCGGCAGCCA
>CAZWQC010000460.1:0-1769 GCA_964635785.1 uncultured Ectothiorhodospiraceae bacterium | reverse complement strand
TGTCGAATTCAAGCCTTAGATTGTGCAGAAACGGATTGTATTGATTGTCGCAATCGTTTTTGCAGAGGAGCCGGCAAGTGTCCCTTCCCCAGCAAGGGACGCAAGCGCTTAGGCAACGATTGATAGGGACTGGGCCATTCGCGGGAAGGAAATCACTTGATGAAGGTTGTGACATGTCATTAGACCGGAATACTATCGCTTCGATCAAAACCGTCCTGTTCCCCGCAGAAGTCGATATCGGCTTGTATGCCATCGTCGACGGTGCCATCGTCACCGGACTGCGCCAGGCGAGCGACGACTACGGTATTGACGCGACTTGCCTGCTTCCCGGCGAGCTGGACGATAAGCTCGCAAACGTAGCGCCGTATTTTTTTTCGATTACGCCCCGGACCGATTTTATCGATTGGTTACTCGAGACGAGTTGGGGTCGTCATGGTGGCATCTTCGTTCGCTCCAGCCAGTCGATACTGGCACTGCGACAACATTTCCGGGCCTTGCTCACGGTTTATGATGCAAAGGGTCAGCCGTTGTTGTTTCGCTTCTATGATCCACGGGTTTTGCAAGTCTACTTGCCGACTTGCAGCGCCGAACAACTTGGGTCGCTGTTCGGTCCGGCGGACAGTTTTTGGCTGGAAGGGTCGACAGCTAAGACCGTTGAGTACTACGCGATCAGCCAACGGGCACTCGTGACCCGCCAGTATCCCTTAACCTAAGACGACCGTTATGCTCACCGTAACCGATTCACAACTCGACGTATTCGCGCAAAGCAAGCGGGCGCGGTTTGCTACAGAAATGGTGGCACATGCGCGGGCCGTGGCCCCGGCGTTGTGTCGACACCGCGACGATGAATTCCTTCGTGCCGCCATCTTGCCTATTATCGACAGTGCATTCGCCTGGCGTTTTCGCCAACGTGGTCCGGTTCGTCTATTTGTCGAACTCGCCCTGCTGCTGGGACGAGACTTTGCCACTGATCCGCAATGGCACTGGTTACAACCGATCCTGTCTCGACCCGATCGCGGCTCTGCCATGCATCGCGCCCAACAGCTGCATGCAAAATGCCAGGATTTCCTGGAGCAAGCCGCGGGTCCGGCGGACGCTTCGGCGCAAGCGAATATCGCGATTCAATTACGCATGCTGGATCATCAAACGATGTTGCAGCGCTTCGCCGCAACCCCGGCGGACATTGCGGCCTTCATCTATCCAACCAAGGTGGCATTCATGGGCGAAGCGGGGCTGCGGGGTTTGTTGCAGGCTTCGCAAAAGGCCCTTGCGGAGTATGGCCTGAGCAGCCCTCGCGAGCATCTGCCGATTTATCTTCTCATGCTGGTTTTCGGTCATGGTTGCTTGACCGATCCACTGTATCCCTGGATCGGGCAGTCTTTACGGGATGAACGCCTGGCAACATCGGCGGATCGACTCAAACGCTTGGAGGCGATCTGGCTCGATTCCTGCTCGCCAGCGCCGACTTCCACCGAATCAGGACAAGGCGATTTCCCCATCATGCCGCTGACAGCGCCCGATGCACAGCTCGCTGACGCCGCGGACGTCGATGAAACCATTACTCGCTGCTCCAGCGCTCCGTTCGTACAGGTGGACGTGGCCGCGCGAGCTGCACTTGATGCCGCCCATGCGATCGCGCAAGCGATCGAAACCGCGGTGACTGGTATCATCGGTGGATTGATTTATCGCGAGGATGCGACTGGACGCTTCGGTTTCACTCACCCAACCCTAGCGGCCGCGACCGGATTCGATCCGGCGAACTTCGTTGT
>CAZWQC010000459.1:0-1779 GCA_964635785.1 uncultured Ectothiorhodospiraceae bacterium | reverse complement strand
CGCGCCGCGAAACAATTGCAGCAACAACGTTTCTGCCACATCGTCCCGATGCTGCGCCGTGACCAGTACATCCCCGGCACCCAGCACACGAGCGAACAAGGTATAACGCTTTTCTCTGGCCACCGCCTCCGGCGACTGCCCCGAACCAGACCGCGCATCCACGCGCGATAATGTGATCGGTAGGTTCAGCTGGCGACACACATCGATGCAATGCCGCGCCCATTGATCCGCCTGGGGGTGCAGGCCGTGATGGACGTGAATCGCGGCCAAGGTCACCGGTGCCAAGGTCGCTCGCAGGTCGGTTAATGCATGTAACAACACTGTCGAATCGAGCCCACCGCTGAACCCGACCCACAACCGACCTCGCAGCGGCAACGAATGCAATACCGGCCCCAACTTGGCGGGCGAAAAATCATCGGCCCGTGCCGGATTGTCAATGCCATGGTTGGCCATCATCTGGAAGTGGCGAGTCCATCACGATACCCTGTCGATGTCCCGAGCATTTCAGACGATGTCGATGTCGAGCCCGAGTAGGACCTTGTCCCGCTGCGACAAATCACCGACCAAGCGACGCACCGGCTCCGGTAATCGCTTGATCAGTGCAGGCACGGCGAGAATGCGATCCGTTTCGGCCAAGTGCGGTTGCGCGAAAATGTCCACGACCTCGAGTTCGAATCGCTCGGCCAAATGCGTATCGCAAATCTGTTTGAGGTTGGCAATCGCACGCTTTGACTGCGCGTTATCGCCCGCGACATACAAGCGCAGCACATAGCAGTCGAGGGTAGCACTCGCATCAAATCCAGGCGTCTTCATATCGTCATTCCCCGTTGGCACCGAGGTCAGGCAAGTCATCGGTCATGGTCAACCGAATGCCTTTATCGGTGAAGCGCATGGTACGTAACTCGTCGGAGCAAGCAATGCCACGGGACTTGATGACAGCCAAACGACGCTCACGACGATGCCGTGTTAACGACTGTTGCAAGTCGATCCAGACATCCATCAGCGACGACACCCCTACATCCGTTTCGTTGAAGCGACCCTCATGGGTCAGGGTTGTAAACAGGCCAGTGGTCTGTTGGTGTTTGAGAAAATCGATAAGACGCGCCAACATGGCACTGACTTCGCTCACCGTACCGATAGGTAAGAAGCTGCTGATCGGGTCGACGACGACGATCTGCGGGCGAAACCGGCTCTGCCGTTGCCGCATACGCAGCAGGTGGGATTCCAACCCAACGATCGACGGCCGCTGCGCCAAAATTTCCAACAACCCCCGCCGCCGCCAAGTCCCCAAATCGATCCCGATCCCGAGCATATTTCGGCAAATCTGCTCGGCGGATTCTTCCAGCGCAATGTACAAAACCCGCTCCCCGCGACGGCAGGCAGCATCGGTGAAGCTTGCGGCAAGGGTCGATTTCCCGGTACCGGCGCTGCCGGAGATTAAGATGCTGGTTCCACGATAGTGACCGTTACCGCCGAACATACCGTCAAGTTCGGCGATTCCGGTCGACACACGCTCCGTACTGGCGGGGTGATCGAGTTGCAACGAGGTAATCGGTAGAACCGTCAGGCCGGCATCGGTAATCAAAAACGGGTACTCGTTACTGCCATGCGCACTCCCTCGATATTTCGTCACCCGCAGTCGCCGGGTACTGATTTGATCGTGAATGCGGTAATCCAGGCGCACCACACAATCGGCAATGTACTCCTCGAGCCCGAACCATGACGTATCCCCCGACCCCCGCTCAGCCGTCGTGATCGAGGTCATCCCACGGTTATTCA
>CAZWQC010000458.1:0-1789 GCA_964635785.1 uncultured Ectothiorhodospiraceae bacterium | reverse complement strand
CTCGGCGGCTTCTTGTTGTGCTTTGCGCTCGGCGGCTTCTTGTTGTGCTTTGCGCGCGGCGGCTTCTTGTTGGGCTTTGCGCTCGGCGGCTTCTTGTTGGGCTTTGCGCTCGGCGGCTTTGTGTTCAGCCTGGCGCCGAGGTTCGAGATAATTCTCGTCAAAGGTGGCGGCATCGAGCGCAACCGCGTTAATGACCGATTCCAGGGGTGGTGCCAGCCGCACCGGGGTCACCCTCGCCAACGTCACCGCCATTGCCGCGAGCACCGCAACGTGCAGACCGACCACCATGATCCATACCATCGGGTAGCGGATAAGGTCGGTAAACATGGGCTTAACCGGCGTCGACGTCGGTTCCCGATAGGAGTGGCTCCGTGATCAGTCCCACCTTATCGGCACCGGCCTGTTGCAAGACGGTCATGACGTCGATGACTCGACCGTACGGCAATGCTTGGTCTGCGCGGAGAAATACCGCTAAATTCGGCATCTCGGTCAATGCCGAGCGCACTCGCCGTTGTAGTTCGATACGCGATACCGGCGCGCCATCCCCTGATGCCATGGCTACGGTCAACTCGCCTTGCCGAGTCATGGAAACGACCAAGGTTGGTGGAGGTTCCGTGTCACTTTGGCCAATGGGTTTGGCCGGTGCTTGCGGCAAATCGACTTCGACGCCGGACTTCAACAATGGCGCGGTAATGACGAACGCAACAAGCAAGACCAACATGACGTCGATGTAGGGGATCACGTTGATATGCGAGAGCGGCCGGCGACGTTGACGCATTTTGCCTCACTCCTCCGTTAGCGCGGCCGTTTGTCGGGCGCGGACGAATTGGGTTTGTAGCAAGTTGGTGAACTGCTCGGCAAAGTCCTCGAAGCGCAGACTGAGACGCTCGAGATCGTCTACGTAGCGGTTGTAGGCAATTGCCGCCGGAATCGCCGCGACTAAACCCATCGCCGTGGCGATCAATGCTTCCGCGATGCCGGTCGCGACCATTGCAAGCGTGGCCGTCTGTACTTCACCCAAGGCACGGAAAGCGTTCATGATACCCCATACCGTTCCGAACAAGCCGACGAACGGGCTGGTGGAGGCAATCGTGGCCAAAACGAATAAGTACCGGTCGAGGATTTCGCTCTCGCGATGGGCAGCGACTAACATGGCTCGATTCGCGATCTGCGGTAATGCCACACCCGCCTGTCCGCCCGCTTGCGCCAATCGGGCATATTCGCGAAAACCCGCCACGAAAATCCGCTCCAACCCGCAGCCAGCCAGTGGGCGTTTGCGCAATCCTTGGTAAAGCGAGGAAAGTTGCGTATCTGCCGACCAAAAGCGGGCCTCGAACCGATCCGCCGACCGCCGTGCGGCGCCCAGTATCCGAGCTTTTACCACGATCAAGACCCACGACAACACCGAGGCGCCGAGCAACACCACCAGGACCAACTGCACCACCAAACTCGCCTGGGTGACCAGCGCAAATACCGCGAAATCAAACCCCATGTTGCATCGCCTCGCGTAAGTCCGATGGGATGGCGCAGGGTTTAAGTCCCTGCCAGGTCAGGCAAGCGACACGGATCTGGCCGGTGGCCAAAAGCAGGCGGTCGCCAATGCGCTCGATCCGCTGTTCCATGGTCAGGCTGGCGCGTTTGATGTCGGTCAATGTTGCATGCACTTCCAAGCGATCGTCCAGCTTTGCCGGGCTAAGATATTCCACGGTAACGGTACGCACGGCGAACACGATGCCTTGTTCCTCGGTCAAGCGGGCCGGCGGATAACCGATGCGATGCAGCCATTCGG
>CAZWQC010000457.1:0-1813 GCA_964635785.1 uncultured Ectothiorhodospiraceae bacterium | reverse complement strand
AGCCAGGAGCAAATTGCCGCTGCCGCGCCGGGCGATATCGACGCGGTTCGCGCCTGTCAGCAACCGCTGATCGCGTTCAGCCCGGCGGTTGCCGAAGCCAATCGGGCGCTGAAACGGTTTTTACACCAAGCCTTGTATCGGCATTATCGGGTAACACGCATGACGACCAAGTCCAAACGCCTACTCAAGGAACTGTTCGAAGCACTGCTGGAAAGCCCGGAACTGCTTCCCGACATCCCACGCCGGGCAGCCGCCGAGCTCGAACGAACCGAGGGCAAAGCCGGACGTGCATGCGGTGTCGCCGATTACATTGCGGGGATGACCGATCGTTACGCCATGCTCGAGCACCGGCGAATCTTCCATCCCGATGAACTGGCTTAGCCGACATGCCAACGGCATCCGCGACACAATCAGGTCTGTCACCGGCATGCTTGCGGTGGTTCGGGCTTGCTCGACAACCGTTCGCAACGGACCCTGGGAATCCGCAGGTATTTACCGACCCCATCCTCGACATGCGGCGCGATCGGCTCTGGGCGGCACTCGTCGACGCCGGCTCCATTGTTGTCGTGACCGGTCCACCGGGGGCAGGCAAAACCACACTGTTACATCGGCTGCAGGACTTGGCAGCACAAGCCAACGAGATTTGTCTCATCAACGGCCATGCCGACACCGGCAAACAGGCCATCCAACATGCGGTTCGGTCACGTTGGGTACCGGCGCAGGGCTATATCGGCGATTTGGATCGATTATCGCTGGTCGGCTACCTCTGTGCCCTTATCGAAGAAGGTCAACAGCCGAAACTGGCGGTCGATAACGCGGACAATCTACGCAGCAATGTAGTCGCTGCCCTATGCGATCTAAAACGGGCAGTCGATCGCGCAAGTCAAGGGCACTTCGGCTTATTGCTCACCGCCACCAGCCCAGCAAACGAGCTCCTTGCGTCATTGCAAGCGCAAGACGGCAGCACCAAACCCCTGGTGTTCCACCACCCACCGCTCAACGCCGACCAAACCGCAGCGTTTGTATTGCATGCCTTACACCAAGCCGGCTGCCGCGACTCAAGTCTCGTCAACCCCAGCACCTTGACGGAAATTCACGCGATCAGCCACGGTCTTGTGAGCGCGATTGGACCGAGCACGATCACTTGTTTGGAAGCCATTTGCGGCAACACCGACGGGCAAAGTACCAAACTGGCCAAGCGGTTTTCATCCCCAAAACAATCCAAGCCCAAGGCGGGCAAACGCGCGAAAACGCCAGAACCGACCCGCACGAAACGGCCTCGACCCGCCAAAATCGGCCCCGGCGTGATGATCGGCCTTGCGCTGGGTATCCTACTGCTCACGCTAGCAACCCAACTCGCGAAGCCACCGACCGACCCACAAACCGGCAGCACAACCACACCAGCGGCACAACTCGATCCGCTGTTTGCGCAGGCTCCTTCATCGGAATCGCAACCACCAACACCGGTTGCCGATGAGCGACCATCAACTACCAACGACCCACCGAAACCCAGCAAACCGACTGAGCACCGCAATGCCACCGCGCAGCCAACCCCGCCAAACGATGGCAACGATGGCGTCGCATCGCGCACATCCCCTCAACCAATCGCCTTAGTACCCGCCATCACCCCGTCAACGGATTCGACCGATCCCGATCAAGGCGCAAGCAAAGGAATCGAACCCACCAATCCACCAACGCAAAGTGATCCGCCATCCGAGCCAGCGGACGCGTCACCCGCGAGCCCCCCGACTCCAGCACTACCCGACCGACAGCCAACACCATCTCCCCCGAGCGCGGACTGGTTGCTGGCGCA
>CAZWQC010000456.1:664-1818 GCA_964635785.1 uncultured Ectothiorhodospiraceae bacterium | reverse complement strand
GGCCTTGGCGACACCATAGGCTCCCCAGTAGGCTTTTCGGGCCTGATGGGTGGAAAAAATGACAGACGGATGCGCCGCTTGTTCGAGCAAGGGTAAGCAGGCATGCAGTAGTAGGAATGGTGCAGTGAGATTGACGGTTATGACCTGCAGCCACTGTTGTGGCGGATAATGGCGCAGTGGGGTGAGACTGCCAATCCAGCCGGCATTTTGCAGCAATCCGTCGAGGCGACCGAAGTTGGTGTCGAGATTCTCGGCGAGATCCCCGTAATCTTTCCAGGTTGCGCCTTCGAGGTTCATGGGATAAATCGCCGGTTGGGGGCCGCCGGCGGATTCGATGGCGTCGTAGACCGATTCGAGATGACGGATGCTTTTGTCGAGGAGGATGACGGTTGCGCCATGACGACCGTAGGCGATGGCGACCTCGCGACCGATGCCGCGTCCGGCGCCGGTGACCAAAACGATACGATCGGCAAGCAAATCAGCGGGCGCTTGGTACTGGTTGAGGGTGGTTGTGTCTAGCATAGTCGATCCCAAGTTTAAGTGGGCAGTTCATGTCCATGCGCCAGCGGCCGGAACGGTTCGCCCGATGACACGGACTTTTCTAAAACGATGGTTGCAAAGGTACCCAGCCGCCTCCGCCTTGGTCGAGTCTTGTCAGGTTAGCGAGACTTAAGTGAGATGCCGGGCAACGCGCAATGCGGGGTCAGCCACTGGCGTGACCCGCGGTCCCGGTCCCTTCCGTTAAGTCTAGCTTATGCGAAACGCGGTCAGCGGCTCGAGCTCGCGAAGGCATACGATTTGCCTTGGTCAAGGCGCTCGCGGTGGTGAACGCGCCATGCTATCCACAGTGCTCGCACTGGGGTGAGTTCGGTTCGTTCAGTCAGTAAGCGGTTGCCGCGGCGGGCGATTTCCTCGAGTACGGCAAGTGCCAGCTGCGCCTGGATCAGGAGCCAACGATGAGGATAGCGGCCGGTGACGGGAAACGTGGCTTGAGCGGTCAAGATGGCTTGTCGTGTTCTGTCGATTTCATCGCCAAGGAGGGCTTGGTTACGGTCTGGGAAATGTTGCTCGGCCAAGGCTACCGGAGTTAAGCCATGTCGGTCGAGGTGGTCCAATGGTACGGGCATTTGGCCGTTTTGCACCAATCGACCCAA
>CAZWQC010000456.1:0-654 GCA_964635785.1 uncultured Ectothiorhodospiraceae bacterium | reverse complement strand
CAAGCCGTGGAGCAACTCGAATTGTTGTATCGCGCTACCCAGTCCGGCCAAGGCGGGCCATGTCGCCTCGTCACGTTCCTCGTTAAGGTGGCCACCTAATCGGGCGAGGCTTCCGCCGGCAAGCAGACAATACTTGTGCCGCGCATCATCCGTTGCGAACGGGGTGGCGTCGAGATAATGCTGGGCGGCGCTCAGGAAGGCCATGATGTCGGGCTTGGTTCGTTCGAGCAAGCTGGGTTGCCAGGCGAGACGACGGGTCAGCGGATGTTGCGGGCTGCCAGCAAAAAGTGCCGTCAGCTCATGCTGCCACCACGTTAGCTTGGTTGTGACAACGGTGGGCTCGTTGCTGCTGATCGGGATCTCGAGCAGCAGCTGTTGCAACGCATGCAGAGTGAGCAAGGCGTCGCGTAAAGGGACGGGGAGGAAACGTAGGCTGTAGTAAAGTCGGCTACCGGCGGGTGCGACGTTTTCCCAGTTGGCAAACGGGGTCATGGGTTTCGCTTTGGTGGTGTCGCGTGTTTGCCGACCACGGGGTTTATTGAGCGATCGTGCGTGGTGGGCACGGTTGCGCTGTGCCTGGCGGCGACCACGGGGCGACATTCGGTTTCGCCGAGCGATGGCGCTGGCGCCTCGGCCAGCGTTTCTGCGGTGGTG
>CAZWQC010000455.1:0-1825 GCA_964635785.1 uncultured Ectothiorhodospiraceae bacterium | reverse complement strand
GCAAGACCACCACTAAGCTATGGGCCGTTTCAATCACTTGCACCAAGCGTTCGATATCCGCGGTAATCTCCTGCAGCAATAAACGTCGCTCCTGCTGCAAGGCTTGCTGTTCTGCGGTTGCGGCAGCAATTTTGCCCCGCCCCTTCCGGCGACCGATGGGTACCTCGACATTCACTTGGACGACAAAATCGGTGCCACGACGACTCGCCTTGCCGGTACCGATATCTCTGGCTGCTTTGAGCTGAACGTCCACCAAGGGTAACAGCTCGTTCCTACCCATACGGCGCGCCTGTTCCGCCGCTTGCATGTCAATTCGCAAACCCGCCAGCTCGGGGTTCAATGCCTTGGCACGCTCTCGATCAACCTCAATGGCCGGCGATCGGGCAGAACCAATCGCGGGAAATTCTGCCGGCACCTGCTTTTCGCGTGCCCGCACGGGTTCCCCTTCTTCATCGCGCAGATACAAACCGAGTTGGATCGCCGCCGCTTCGAAGTCCCGCCGCGCCTGCAACGCTGTTGCCCTTCGCTTGAGCACGTTTTGTTGGTTTTCAACCAATACGATAGAGGCCACTTCCCCGGCCACCAAACGTTTCTCCAGAACAACCCGTTGCCGTTCGCTCAGAGCCAGCAATTGCCTATAAATCATAAGTTTATGACCCGCAGCAAGCCATTTCCAATAGACTTGGAGGGCTTTGTGCTGAACCTGCAAACGGGTCGCCAGCAAGTCCAATTCCGCCTGACTCAACGCCAAATCCGCAATCGTGAGATTGAAGCGCCGATCGTCAATGGACCGATCGCGCAACAACGAAAACACCAATCCGACGTTGAACTCACCTCCGCTCAAGGTTTCATATTGGTCGTAGTAAACGGGGAAATCACCGCCCGCGACGCGATACCCGGCAAAGACTTCGGTCCCAAGAGGCGCAATTGGCTTGGCCAACTTGCTATCGGTACGGCGGAAGTCATAATACCCAGCGGCCCAATAGAACGACTCCTGCTTCAACTTGAGGTCGAATTCGCCCGCTGCAGCCATCCGTTTGCCCAAGGTTTGTTCGCGTTTGTGCTCGGCTGCAAGAATCTTCGGGTAGTGTACGCTAGCCGAAGCAAGCACGGCGTCCGCCGTCAGCACATCCGCAAGGCTTGGCTGTAGCGCAAGCAATAACACGCACGAATAACCGAACGCCAGCCGCTGCCCCCATCCGCGTTCGGCCGTGTTTCCCCCCCCTCCCCTGGACCAACTCATGGCCCTATTCCCCGTTCCTTTGCACGTCTTGATATAGCATGAATACGAAACCGCTATTTCGAAGAGGATTGCGACGCCGCTTGGCCGGCATTCTGATTCGACCGAACTGGCGGGAAACCGTTGAAACGCCGCCAGAGCTCATAACCGAGCCGAACCCGATCGAGCAGGATCCAACCGCTCACTCGGGAACCTAAACGAAGATATGGCTGATCTGGCCAAGGGTCGTCAGCGTCTTCGGCAACCAATACCCGAAACCGCCCATCCGGAGAAGCTGCGGGATCCACTGTTGTGACGATGCCACCAAACGTACCCACCGCCGTGGCCGGCCAACCGCCAAACTGGACCGCCGGCCAACCCTCGAACTCGAGGCGGACCTTGCGACCCGGGGTAACCAACGCCGCATCCAACCCACTGACATACAATTCGGCTGCCAGCTCGATGCCGGTCGGGACGAAGGTCGCCAAGCGGTGCCCTGCCTTGACCAAAGTCGAATTATCACCGGCTTCAATGGCGGTGACAATGCCATCCCGTGACGCCGTGACGAGCTGGCTGGACTGACGTTGTACACTAGTGTCCATCTTG
>CAZWQC010000454.1:494-1827 GCA_964635785.1 uncultured Ectothiorhodospiraceae bacterium | reverse complement strand
GGGTATGCGCACGTGGCGGCTATGGCTGCTGACCGCGCATGGTCAGCGTATCGGTTGGCTGCGAGCGGGGCTGCGCTATCTCCTGGCAATGGCCAGTTGGGGGGCGCTATTGATTGGCGCGGGTTGGAGCTATCTGCATGCCCCAGCGTGGTGGCAGATGCTGCTAGCCTTGTTGCCCGGCGGATTGCCCATCGCTTGGGCGATGTTCGACCCAGACAAATCCACTGTGTACGACCGCCTGTCGGGAACTCGACTCGTTCGGGTGACAACCCAATCGATGCTCAAGCCGTGACTCACCACAGTCGGAGCGAAACCGATGTTGTCCTTGCCTTAGCGCACCCGCCGCAACGCGACTGTGCCGACGCTAAGAAAAATGACCAATGGTGCCAACGCGCTGACCATCGGCGGGATACCGTAGACCAGGCCGAGGTGGCTCAACCCGCGGTTGACGATATAGAACACCAAGCCGAGCAATACGCCGAAAAACAAACGTTGACCCACACCGACACTGCGTAGCGGTCCAAACACGAAGGGCAAAGCCAACAACAGCATGACCAAACTCGATGCCGGCGTGGTCAGGCGTGACCAAAACGCGAGACGATAAATCGACGCATCCAAACCATTTTGCTCGAGATAGCGGATGTAGCGGCGTAATTGCCCCGCTGCCATGTCGCGCGGTTCGACCGAGACAACATCGAAGACATCTTGCGGAATCAAGGTTGGCCAATATTCCTGCGACACGGTGTCGACTTCGACCTGCCGCCCGATCAAACGACTGCGCTTGACGTCGAACAATGTCCAGCCATCATCCGCATCGGGTACCGCGCGTTTGGCACTCACCAACGCACGCAGCGTCAAGTCCGGACGCAGGACGATCACCTCGACCCCGAGCAATTGCCGGTCCGGAAGGACCGCTTCGGCATGCACGAAAAATTCCCCGGCCCGCGCCCACAAACCCTGCTCCGCGTGGTAGGTGTTACCACGCGACTGAACCATGCTGCGGAAGGTTTCGGCATGACGCTCGCTGGTTGGCGCCAACCCTTCGCCCACGCCAATCGCGGCGATCACCAGAACCACCCCGCCCAACAAAACCTTCATAACGATTTGTCCGATCGAGACGCCGGCCGCGCGCATGGCCATCAATTCATTGTGGCTGGCCATGCCACCCAGTCCGAGCAGACTGCCGATCAATACCGCGGTTGGAAACAGATCGAAAATTCGTCCCGGCACGGTCAGGCTGATATACAGCGCTGCCTCCCAGATGGCGTACTCGCTACGCGATACCGCGGAGAGCTCGTCGACAAAGGCCATGAACGCATCGAGCATGACAACG
>CAZWQC010000454.1:0-484 GCA_964635785.1 uncultured Ectothiorhodospiraceae bacterium | reverse complement strand
GTGCGCCCAAGCTGCTGCCGATGACGGTGACGCCAAGATAACGCCACAAGACCATACTACGCCACTCGCATTGACGTCGACCACAGCCGATCGACCGGCGCGCGCAGCCAGCCATTGCCATACTCGCGCAGTAACAACGCCAAGCCGACCAGAGCAAACAACCCGTGCACTAGCCACAGTCCGAGCCAGACCGGTAACTGGCCTTGCTCGATCGCCGTTCGTGCCACGATGACCGCATTGGCATAAAGCACGTACACGGAGACGGCAACGATCAGTTTCCCGAATCGCCCTTGCCGCGGGGTGGTATACGCTAGTGGTTGAGCGACAAAGATCAGCAACGGGATGGAGACCGGGAAGGATAGGCGCCACTGCCATTCCGCCTGGTCGGCTCGGTCCGGGGAATGCCACAACGACCAGCTCGAACGGGCATCGCGCTGCGCGGTCGGGCTAGCCGCCGCGGGGTCCGGAACCAGAACACCGTGCC
>CAZWQC010000453.1:0-1872 GCA_964635785.1 uncultured Ectothiorhodospiraceae bacterium | reverse complement strand
ATTCGCGTTGATCGCAGGGGCATTGCGAAGCAGGCAAAGGTATCCATCCGTTAGTTCCGCTTGTCGCTCCCCCTGCTTGAGTGTGGCCGAACCCTGCAATTGTATGCAAATGGTCACTTGAGCATCCGGATCCGCACGGCTCGTGCACTGTCGTTCTCCCGCCTCGCTGGTGACACATGCTATGGCGATCCGGCCGACGTCCCGCCGTTGGATGCTGTGATGCATCGTTTGGTCCCCAACTGGTTGGCTGACCGAGTCAGGCGTACGCAGGTTTTCAAAACCACAAAATAAGTTGGCGCTAGCGGCGATGCTTTTCGAACTCGCAGCGCAATGCTGAGCTGTGCTAAGCCCACAATTGTTCAAAAGAAAAGGTTCACTAGAACTTTTCGATTGCAAATTCAATTGACAATGACGAGGCATGACACATTTCTCCTTGACCCACAAATCCGTCTGAATGTCACACACTTCCAAAACCACACAATTGATATTGATCAATTTTCCCCTGCTTTGCATGCGCACGCATTGATCTTCCACGCTGTCACCATGACAAACTCACTGCCATTGACCGATTCGGGAAGACCGGATCGCCGGCAGGCTAGAAACGAATCCAAGCTTTTCGGGCAAACGCCAAGGCGGAAACCGTGACCCTTGGGAACGACGACGAACAACTCGCCACATCGAACGTCGGCTGGATGTGGACGTTCACAGAAACCGTTTCCCACAATCTGTTCAGCGTAACGCCGCGAGAACCCGTCGCATCGCTGCATCCGCTTGCCCGGCGTAGCCGCCACCGAACAGATTCAAGTGATTCAGCAAGTGATAGGCGTTATACAAATCCTTACGCACCGTGTACCCCGGATCGATCGGCCACACCGAGGCGTAACCCTGAAAAAAGCGGTTGCCGAAACCGCCGAAGAGCTCCGTCATCGCCAGATCCGTTTCACGGTCGCCGTAATACACTGCCGGATCGTAGATCACCGGATTACCGTCACGATCCGCTGCGGCGTTGCCGCCCCAAAGGTCGCCATGGAGAAGAGATGGCAGGGCATGATAATCGGTGAACAATGCGGGCAAGGCATTCGACAATTGTTCTCCGCTTCGCAGCACGCTGCCACCGTAACCGTTGTTTGCGGCGAGCTGCAATTGGAAACCGAGACGGCGCTCACGCCAAAAGCTCACCCAATCGTCAACCCAGGTATTCGGTTGCGGTGTGCTGCCGATGGTGTTGTCGCGGTGCCAACCAAAGCGCTCTGCCGTATGCCGATGCATCGCAGCGAGTTGTTGACCCAGGTGCTGCGGATCGGCACGACCGCTCAAATCGATAAACTCCATGGCCAAGTAGCTTTGTTGTTGATGCACACCCCAGCTCAATGGTTGCGGGACCCGGATCGTGTCGGTTGCTGCCAGGGCTTGTAGTCCTTCGGCCTCTGCGGCGAACATGTCGTAACCGTTGGCGCGATTCAGTTTGACGAAAACGTCTCGACCATGGCCGGGCAACCGATACCCTTGGCTTATACAACCGCTCCCGGCGCGACGAACCGCGTCGGGAGCGTACTCATCCCCGGTAATGGCCGCCAATTCGGCAGCGATGTGGCCCCAGATCGCCATCGTTTCTAACTCCTACCTGTGATTGTGACCTTTCATTCTAGCAAGGTCCGTCAATCGGTTCGAACGACCCGTGTTGCCTTGCTGGCGTGTGTGCTCGCCCCCCAGAATGCGATTGCCTGGTGGGATTCGTGGCGCAGTTGAAGCTGCGATGATCTGCCGGTATTGAGAATGAGCCA
Organism: uncultured Ectothiorhodospiraceae bacterium; assembly: GCA_964635785.1. Taxonomy (GTDB): domain Bacteria; phylum Pseudomonadota; class Gammaproteobacteria; order CAYFSA01; family CAYFSA01; genus CAYFSA01. Next base: position 88 of record CAZWQC010000453.1, on the reverse strand, counting down.
GCACCATCGGTTTGGCCGCAGCAAAAATGTCCCCTTGATCCGAATCAAGTGCAGGTCGTGAACACCCCTGAGAGACTGCGACCACCGG
>CAZWQC010000452.1:0-1881 GCA_964635785.1 uncultured Ectothiorhodospiraceae bacterium | reverse complement strand
GTCCTTGTGCGCCGTCCAGTCGCGCACGCCGACGCGGTAGGCGTCGATACCGGCTTGACCCACGTCGCGATTGCCCGAGGGATACCGACCATCGCGTTGTTCGGCTCGACCTTACCCTATACCGAGACCAACACAACGCGAACGCGCGTGATTTATCATCCCCAAGCATGCTCCCCTTGTCGCCGTCGTCCAACCTGCGCCGGCGTCTTTTATTGTATGCAAGCCATCACGGTCACCGATGTGCAGCAAGCATTACTGGATGTCTTGGGAATGTCACCGGCATGAAGATTGCCCACCTGGAGTTCGGTCGGCATGTCTATGGCGGGGCCGAGCAAGTCTTGCTCCTGATGCAGGGGCTACGTGACCGGGGCGTCGACAACACACTCATTTGTCCGGAGGATGCAGACATCGGCGCGCGCGCGCGGGCGCTCGACCTGCCGATTCGGACCCTGCGCTTTGCCGGCGAGCACGACCTGCGCGCAATGATCCGTATTCGACGTCATCTGTGCGATCTCGTCCCCGATGTCATCCATCTCCATAGTCGCCGTGGTGCCGATACCCTTGGCGCGATTGCCGCACGCCGATGCGCACGACCGGTGGTGCTTTCGCGACGAGTAGACAATCCGGAATTGCGCAGCGTGGCATGGTTGAAGTATCGACTTTACGATCGCGTTATCGTCATTTCTCAGGCGATCGGCGAGGTCTTGCGCGAAGCGGGCGTACCCGAACGCAAGATCCGTTGCGTTCCCAGCGTGATCAGTACCGACCGCTTTGCCCCAGCGGCAGGCCGTGCCGAATTCGAGCAGCGATTTGCCATTCCGCCGGGTTCGCGTGTTATCGGTATGGCGGCGCAATTCATCGAGCGCAAAGGCCATCGCTATCTCCTGGCCAGCATCCCGACGGTGCTCGCCAGCCATCCCAATACCGTATTCATCTTGTTCGGTCGCGGTCCGTTATGGCAACGAATTCAAGCTGACCTGCGTGCCGGCCCATACCAACACGCGGTGCGTCTGCCCGGCTTCGTCGCCGATCTGCCACGTTGGCTACCCTGTCTCGACGTTTTGGTCCACCCGGCCCTGCGCGAAGGTCTGGGGGTGATATTGTTGCAAGCCGCTGCGCTTGGTGTCCCCATTGTAGCGACCTCGGTCGGTGGTATTCCGGAAGTTGTCGCTCATGAAGAAAACGGGTTGTTGGTTCCACCGGCAGACATTGCGGCGTTGACTGCGGCACTGATGCGCCTGCTCAGTCACCGCGATCTTGCCATGGCGCTTGGTCGCGGCGGCATTGCTCGCATCCAGCGATCATTCACCCCGGCTGCGATGGTTGCGGGTCATCTTGCCGTCTATCGCGAGTTGATCGACACGTGAGTGACTACCTGACTTGCGGTGTCGCCAAGGCCAATGAAAGCATCGGATTGATCCCAAAAAGGTACACAAACGCTCGCAATTTGCGCCAAATCGTGCGATATTCCGAAGCTGACGACTCTCCAGATACCGGATCCTCATGTTGTGTCATGATTCCGGAGTCGGTTGAGTCGCAACCTGGTACGCTGATGACACAATGAGGAGAGATTATTAATGAACATCTACGTCGGCAACCTGCCCTACAAAATCGAGGATCGACAGCTTCAAGAGCTGTTCGAGCAACATGGAACCGTTACTTCTGCACGCGTGATAATGGACAAGTTGTCTGGCGAATCGAAAGGCTTTGGCTTCGTCGAAATGCCCGACAAAACCGAAGCCATGAAAGCCATCAGTGCGACCGATCAACAAGAATTCATGGGTCGCAAACTTCGGGTCAACGAATCGCGTCCGAAACCCGCCGGTGGCCCGGGTGGTGGCGGCGGTGGTGGCGGTGGCGGCCGTGACCGCGGTGAGCGCA
>CAZWQC010000451.1:0-1908 GCA_964635785.1 uncultured Ectothiorhodospiraceae bacterium | reverse complement strand
CTGCCAGGCAAGCGGACCGCTCTTCGGACAGGGCATGGGCGGTCAAGGCAATGATGGGAAGATGACGATCGGTACCTGCTTCGCGGGCGCGAATGGAGCGAGTTGCGGTCAGGCCGTCGATTTCGGGCATTTGGACATCCATCAAGACCAGATCGAACGCCTGCAAGGCCAGGGCGGCGAGGGCCTCGCGGCCATTGTCGACCGTGGTCACCGACGTGAGTCCCAGTTTACGCAATAACGCGCGAATGATGGTTTGATTGGGGGGGTAATCCTCTGCCACCAAGATGTGCAAGTCCCGGCCGGCCCAACTCGGTTGCAGCTGCCGGTAATCGGGTTGCTCGGGTTCGGGAGCGCTGTGTGCGCGATTGACCAAAATGGTGAAGGCAAACCGCGAGCCTGCGCCCACACGACTGACGACTTCGATCTGGCCGCCCATCTTTTCGACAAGATTGCGACATATGTGCAATCCCAACCCGGAGCCACCAAACTTCCGTGTCGTGTCCGCGCTAGCCTGGGTGTACGGATCGAACAGGGTCGTCAGGTGCTCCGGCGCAATGCCGATGCCGGTGTCGCTGACCGCAAAGGCCAGGCAGAGTTCATGCGTGGCCGAGCTTGGCGCCGGGTAGACAGGCTGAACACTGAGGACAATCTCACCGTGCTGGGTAAACTTGACTGCGTTGGACAAGAGGTTCAATAGGATTTGGCGCAAGCGGGTTGGATCGCCACGCAACCAATCCGGGGTCGACGGGCCGATGTCGATGCGAAAACTCAGCCCTTTTTCCCGGATCCGCAAGGCTAACATGTCGCGCATCTGCTCGAGCAAATGGCGCAGACCGAAATCAATTTCCTCGAATTCCATCTTCCCGGCCTCGATCTTGGCCGTATCCAACAGGTCATTGACCAACTGTAGCAAGGTCGCACCGCTGGTCCGCATGGTCGTCAGATGTTGGCGTTGCTGGGCTGTCAACACATCATCCAACAACACGTCGCAGAGCCCGAGAATCGCCCCGATTGGCGTGCGGATATCATGAGTCATGGCGGCCAGGAACTCGCTTTTGGCCCGATTGGCGGCGTCGGCGGCATCCACCAATGTATTGGCGCGGGCGATCTGGGCTTGCAAATCCACTGTGAGTTGCGCGGATTCGGCCAATGCGTCCTGCATCTGCGCCTCGGCCCGTTTCAAGCGGGTGATGTCTTGGAATGTCACGAATACGCGAAACGGCGTCGTGGTCTGATCGCAGAATTCCGGAATGGCGCTGACCAGAAGCCAAACAGGTTCCCCTCGCCCGGGATGGGACAAGCCCATCATTTCGTCGCGTACCGGTTGGCCCGTGCGAAGCGCTACCATGGGCGGATGGTCGGCACTCGGATAGGGTCGGCCATCCGGATAGATGGCCTGCCAATCCGTGTCGTGCAACCCCCGCGTCCACATCTCGGGTAAGCTGACGCCAACGATGCGCTGGGCGGCGGGATTGGCATCGAGAATCGCACCGGTGGAACTGAAGTAGATGACGCCTTGTTGCTGGTGCTCATAGAGATAGCGAAAACGGCTTTCGCGCTCGCCCAGCAATTGCACTTGTTCGACATAGTCGGTGATGTCCTGCACCGCGAAATAGACCCGTGGCGGATGCAGGCAGGGTTCGGCCGCGCCGGCTTCGATCTCGCCTTGAACCTCGATATAGCGCAGATCGCCGGTATCTTGGCGGCGAATGCGATAGGTCGTGGTCGGGGCGGTGTCGCCGGCGGCGGTACGGCGCAAAACCCGGTCGATCGTCTCTCGATCTTGCGGGTGAACTAGCGCAAGCCATGCGTCGTAGTCAAGGGTCGTCGCCGTTACGCCATGCAGCGCCCGCCATTCGGCGGAGACCGTGAAGCGATTCGCGGCCGTGTCCCAGATCGCGGCGCCCA
>CAZWQC010000450.1:0-1916 GCA_964635785.1 uncultured Ectothiorhodospiraceae bacterium | reverse complement strand
AGTTGCGTCGCCGCGTCACGTCTGCCGGCGGCACGACCGAACGGGCGCTCGCCGCTTTCGAGGAAGGCAACTTACGTAAACTGGTCTACGGCGCCGTCAAAGCCGCAACGACGCGGTCCCAAGAACTCGCCGAACAGCTAGGAGTGGACTAACACATGACTCACGCCCTCGCCAACGTTTCGACTTTCTTGATACAAACGTTATTCGAACTCTACTTACTGGTGCTTTTGTTGCGCATCTTGCTTGCGGTGGTACACGCGGATTTCTATCATCCCTTGTCGCAATTCATCCTCACCGTCACCAACCCACCCTTGCGACCGCTGCGCCGAGTATTCCCCATGCTGGGCCGGCTCGATCTTGCCGCGATCGTGTTGGCCGTTTGCATCAAACTTGTCGAGCTTAGCCTGTTGCAGCTTTTGCTCCCCGTGTCGGTCCCATTCCTTTTTATTCTCCCGCTCGCGATCGTCGAACTTCTGCGCCTGCTGGTCTACATCTACATCTTCTCTCTGATCATCGAGGCAGTGCTGAGCTGGGTCAATCCCGGCATGTCCCCTTACCAAAATCCAACGGCCACTCTTTTGTACCAATTGAACGCCCCCCTATTGCGACCCATTCGCCAAATCGTTCCCACGATTGGCATGGTCGACTTGTCACCTCTGGCTGCGATCATCGGACTGAATATCGTGTTAATCCTACTGCAATCGCTGCTCTAATGAGTTTCTGGCGCTGGCAGGACGGCGATATCCTGATCGATGTCAAGGTACAACCGCGGGCAAGCCGAGATGGTTGGGCAGAGGTGCTGGGTGAACGCATCAAGATCAAAATCACTGCGCCACCGGTCGATGGCAAAGCCAACAGCCATCTTTGTGCATGGCTGGGAGGACAATTCGGCGTTGCGAAATCGGCTGTCACGGTCGAATCGGGCATGACCGGTCGCGACAAACGCTTGCGTATCCAGAATCCGCGACGGCTTCCGACGTTACTCCAACAAGCGACTTAACGGGGCGACTTTGCCCGGATTGACTTGCCGGAGTTGGCCGGCACTCGCTAGACTCGCGGGCATAAAGCGGGTTGGCCAGCACGGCAATCCGCGTAAAAGAACCGTATGGCGCGTAATCGCGTTTTCACTCCATGGTGTCGTCAGTCGGCCGCTCTCGCTGCAGGCTGGGTACAATTGATAGGCGAATGTCTGAGACGACTTTTCCTCCCGACTCGGTCGGTTTGGTGACGCCGCAAACACGAACGTTTCGCGATGTCCTCGATCTTGAAAGTGGCCGGCAACTTGCGGGGTTCGAACTCACGTACGAAACCTATGGCAAACTCAACGCCGCCCGTAGTAACGCCGTTTTGGTGTGCCACGCCCTGTCCGGCGATCACCACGCCGCCGGCTATCACGATGTTAGCGACCGCAAACCGGGTTGGTGGGAGGTCTGCATTGGACCGGGCAAACCATTCGACACCAACCGTTTTTTCTTTGTCTCGCCGAACAACTTGGGCGGCTGCAAGGGGTCGACCGGTCCGACCAGCATCAACCCAGAAACCGGCCGCCATTATGGGTCGGATTTTCACATGGTCACGGTCAAAGATTGGGTCAAAAGCCAAGCCTTGTTAGCCGATGTGCTTGGCATCGAACGCTGGGCCGCCGTTATTGGGGGAAGTTTGGGCGGCATGCAGGTCATGCAGTGGACGATCGACCTCCCCGAACGCATCCGCCATGCCGTCGTCATCGCCGCCGCACCGAAACTGTCCGCGCAGAATATCGGTTTCAACGAAGTCGCCCGGCAAGCGATACTCTCCGATCCTGAGTTTCACGACGGGCATTTCCTCGAACGCGGCACGTTACCGCGGCGCGGCTTGGCTTTGGCCCGCATGCTTGGCCACATCACCTATCTATCCGATGACGCCATGCGCGCCAA
>CAZWQC010000449.1:0-1922 GCA_964635785.1 uncultured Ectothiorhodospiraceae bacterium | reverse complement strand
GGGTTCGACCCCGATCGCCGCGAGTTCGGCACGGCCTCGTTGCCGCCACGCCGGGTTGGTCGCAAGCGGTTCACCGCATTGAGCCAGCACCACGTGCGGCAGCAACACCACGCCCGGCGACGCATTGGCCGCAATCCCTGCGGCCGTACCGAAGCTCAGCAACGCTTGCGCACCGGATTGACACAACCGCTCACTCGCAGTTCGAGCATGTTCACGACCGACCCCCGCCACATATAGCGCACAATCCCGCACCAAGGCAACACATCCGGCCCTCGCGGCAAACCGACGGCCGAAGGCACCGGCTTCCTGGCGTAGCGCGACGACAATACCCAGGCTCAGCCCATGTCCTCCAACAACACGCGTTGATACTCGTTCAACGCCCAAACCGGGAAGAACTTATCGTATCCGTGATACTTCAGATAAAACACCCGAGGGAAACCAGGCGCGGTGAAATCGGTGTCGTACCACAAGCCATCGGTACATTGATGTTCCAGCAAGTACCGGACACCGCTGTCAAGAACCGGACCGGAGCGCTCGCCAGCGGCGATCAATGCCAGGATCGCCCAAGCGGTTTGGTAGGCCGTGCTCAGCCGATGCCGCCCGGCCAGGCGTTTATCGGCGTAGCTATCGTTGGTTTCCCCCCAACCGCCGTCGGCACGCTGTTGTGAATGCAGCCAAGCCACGGCGCGGCGAATCATGGGATCGTTGCGATCCATATCGGTGCAACTCAGTGCCGTCAACACCGACCAAGTGCCATACAGATAGTTGGTACCCCAACGCCCGAACCAGCAACCATCGACTTCTTGTTCCTGACGCAAATACGCAATCGCACGGTCACGGGCCACGGTGTATTCCGGTCGCACCCCTTCGAGCATCGAGAACAACGCCACGCAGCGCGCGGTGACATCTGCCGTTGGCGGGTCGATCAAGGCACCGTGATCGGCGAAGGGAATATGATTGAGATAGTGGTAGGTATTGTCGACATCGAACGCGGCAAACCCGCCGTTGGAGCACTGCATGCCGAGCAGCCAATCCGCGGCGCGATGAATGTTCTCGCGATAACGATCCGGGCCGATGAGCTGCATCGCCCAAGCGACCAAGCCCGTATCGTCCAGATCGGGATAATGATCGTTGCGATATTGGAACGGCCAACCGCCACCGGGAAGATGGGGCCGATTCCGCTGCCAATCGCCAGGCTCGTCGGTGAGTTGCCGCCGCGCCAACCAATCCAAACCACGCTGCACGGCCTCCAGCGCGGGTTCTGCGGCATTCGTCAGCGCCATGCACGACAAACCCGTATCCCACACCGGGGAAACGCAAGGTTGACAATAGACGCTATCGCCCCGATCAACCAGGAGCAAATCGATGGCTTTGCGCGCCATGCGCCGAGACAAATGGTCCGGTCCGTAACCGAGATCGGCCAGCGCCTCGTAGGCATTGACCATGGCGGGGAAAATACCACCGAGCCCACCTTCCCCGTTCAAACGGTCCAAAATCCACAGCTCAGCGCGCAAAATCGCCCGCCGCGTCACGAAACCGGGCACGAAGCGATGCAACTGCCGGCCAAATCGTTCCAACCCGAGGAACAGCCGGTTGAGGGTCGAACGGACGGGGAAATAGTGCCGTTCTCGCTCGGGTGGGACCGTGAACAACTCGGCAACACCGAGCCCTGTGGGATTTTTCGCCATGACCCGTCGGGAGTACAGAATCATGAGGGGCACCAACACCGTCCGCGACCAATAGGACACCTTGTCCAGATGAAACGGAAACCAACTCGGCAGTAAGATGATCTCGACCGGAATAAAGGGAATCGCCCGCCACGGCACCTGACGAAACTGTGCCAACATAATCCGCGTAAACACATTGGCCCGGGCGGCACCCCCCAGCGCCAAAATCCGCTCCCGCGCGCGCACCATGTGCGC
>CAZWQC010000448.1:0-1928 GCA_964635785.1 uncultured Ectothiorhodospiraceae bacterium | reverse complement strand
TGGACGACCCAGGTCGCGCCGGCAGTCAGGGGGTCGGTCGACGTGGCATCGGGTTTGGTCGGTACTGGCGCGGGTGAGGTGGCCAGCGGCTCGCCGATACGCGGTTGCCGAGGCGCCGGAGGCGGGATAGGCTGCGCCGGGCCGAGGTCGGTCGGTGGTGTCATTTCGAAAGGTGCCAGGCTCGGTTCGCGTGGTAGCTGTTTGGCGAGTCGTTCGCGGTAGCCCGAGCCGTCGAGAATCATCGGCAAGACGATGACCATGAACGCGATAAGCAATGTCGCACCAATGAGTCGTTTCTGTAATGCGGTTTCCATTAGGTCTTCCACCAAAAAAAACTCGTACTCAGGATGCCGGTTTGCGCAAGGGGGCGTTATTGGTCCGCTCAACGAGAACGCTAGTTAAAGCGCCTGGCACGACGTCGAGTCGGTGCGTGGTTCGCTGATGCCAAGGTGATGTCGTCAAGGCGGCACCGACCAGATGAAAAGAACCGGTCACAACGATGCGATCGCCAGGATTCGCCTCGACCTTGGCAATTTGCAGGGCCTCTTGCCAAGCATCGTAACACCGTATCGGTGCGGTCGTGGCATGCCGGCATTGTACCAGCAAATCGTTGGCGGAGCGCGGATGGCGACCGACCGGCAAGCTCGTCAAGAGCCATTGATCGACGTGAGGATCAAGGGTGTGAACGAATCCGGCGCTGTCCTTGTCGGCTTGCAGGCCGAGCACAACGATGGTCTGGCCGCGGCGTGGGGTTGCGGCGAGATTTTCACTTAAGGTATGGGCTGCCTCGACGTTGTGGGCGACATCGAGGATCCATTCGACCGAACCGGCGATGCGTTGAAAACGGCCAGGCACGTCGGCTCGAGCGAGTCCCTCGCGGATCGCCGCAGTGTTCGGTCGCAGCGGCATGGGTAAGCATTTGAGCGCCATTATAGCCGCCGCAGCGTTGCGCAGTTGCGCACGTCCCGGTTGCTTAAGGTAGGGTAGGTGGTGGACACTGCAGTTGTGATCCGACCAAGTCCAACCGGTTTCCTCGGTATTAGCAGTGAAAGACGAGCCATACCGATAAGGGATCGCGCCGATGGTATCGAGTTGATGCAACAGTCCCTGCGGAGGATCGGGATCGGCGATCACCGCGGCACGACCGGTCCGGCAGATACCCGCTTTTTCTCTGCCGATTTGATCTCGATCAGAACCCAACCACTCGGTATGATCGAGGCTAATCGAGGTGATGAGACCGATGTCCGCATCGATAACATTGGTGGCATCCAAGCGTCCGCCTAAACCAACCTCCAACAACCAAATGTCCAACCGTGCTTGACGAAAAAGCCACAGTGCGGCGAGAGTGCCAAACTCGAAGTAGGTTAAACGGAGCTCGCCCCGGACCGCTTCGACCGCTTCGAATGCCTCGCACAACAGGGCGTCGCTGACCGTATTCGCGCCGATTTGGATGCGTTCGTTGTACTGACATAAATGCGGTGATGTGTAGCAGCCGACGCGGTGCCCCGCAGCAGATAACATACTGGCAAGCAGACTGACGGTAGAGCCTTTACCGTTGGTTCCGGCGACGGTGATGACCGGAACTTGTGGTTGGAGTCCACCGAGCCGGGTTGCCATCGTCTGTACTCGTGCCAAGCCGAGTTCGATGCTGGCCGGGTTGAGTGTTTCCTGCCAGCGCAACCATTGTTCGAGGGCGTGCACTTGCCGAGCCGATCTGGTCAAGGTTGCGTGAAAAGCGTCATGCCGGGGCCGGACGATGGGTGAGCATCGCCAGCAGGCTCGCGAGCCGATCCCGCATGTCTCGGCGATCCACGATCATGTCCAAAGCACCGTGTTCGAGTAGGAACTCGCTGCGCTGAAATCCCTCCGGGAGTTTTTCTCGCACCGTTTGTTCGATGACCCGTGGGCCGGCGAAACCGACCATCGCC
>CAZWQC010000447.1:0-1952 GCA_964635785.1 uncultured Ectothiorhodospiraceae bacterium | reverse complement strand
GCGCATGCGATCCAACAGAGTCTCGACACGGTGGGTGAACTCCGCAACCGCAGCGAAGCCGAAGGTGCCAGCTCCCCCCTTCATCGAATGCGCGGCACGGAAAATCGCGTTGATGGTATCGTGGTCGCCAGGTTCGAGTTCGAGTAGGCTGGACTCCATCAAGTCGAGCCCCTCGAAGCTTTCTTCAAGAAAGGTCTGGGTAAACTGCGTCAAGTCGATGGCCATGACGGATTATCCCAGCACACGCTTGATTGTGGCGAGCAGTTGTTCGGGATCGAACGGCTTGACTAGCCAACCGGTCGCACCGGCCGCTTTCCCCGCTTGCTTTTTGTCGGAGCCGGCCTCGGTGGTCAACATCAAAATCGGCGTGAACTTGTAGTCGGGCAGTTTACGTAGCTCGCCAATCAGCGTAATGCCATCCATGCCTGGCATGTTCACGTCGGACAAGACAAGATCGCATTTGGTCGCTTTCGCATGCGTGAGGGCCTGCTCGCCACTGGCGGCTTCGATCACGGTGTAGCCCGCACCCTTAAGGGTGAAAGCCACCATTTGCCGCATTGAATTCGAGTCGTCCACGGCAAGGATCGTTGACATCGGTGTATTCTCCAAAAGGGTGTGCGTTGGCAATCAAAGCTGACGGGTCGTTCGTTGCTCGCTATTATGCCGGGCTTGGACCCGTTACGTCCAGGTGGTCGGATCGCGTTGTTAGGGCCACAGCATCCGCACCGCGGGTTACTCATGTTTTGGTTGTTGCTGGCGGTGCATGGCCAGCACCAACTCGGCTTCACCGCGACCTAAGCCACAGCTCGTCATCAGATCGTCGAGACTGGCGCCGCGGTGCACTAGTTGCACGGCCCGCTCGTAAGAACGGGAATCCGGATCGCGCAATTCGACTTGTTCTTGTCGAGCGAGCAGGCGTTTTTGCTCCGCTTCGAGGGCGAATAGCCGCTGCTCGAGTTGATCGTTCGGTGCGTTTGCGCTTGGCTCTTGGGTGCGGCATTCATCGGCCAATGCTGACAATGCGCCGCGTAAGCCGAGTAATTCCGCACGCCGCCAACTCAACTGTTCCCGTAGCGACACCACATCGCGTTGCAAGCAACTGATTCGCCGAGAGAGCCAGGCTAGCCACAGGGCAACGACCGCAAAGGCGGCTAACCAAGCGATCAGCATTCTAAGACCACTCCGGTCGCAACGAGCGCTATCAGAAACTCGCCACTTCTTGCCATTCATCGGCCGAGAGCAGTTTGCGCAAATCAACGATAATCAGTAGTTCGTCGCCGGGTGATGCAACCCCGACAATGTACTTCGCGGTTTCGTCGTTACCGACATTGGGCGCCGGTTCGATTTGCTCGGCGCTGAGCTCGACCACTTCGGTCACGCTATCGACGACGATGCCGATGACTTGGTCGGCATGCTCGATGATCAAAATTCGCGAGGCGGCATCGATGTCTTGGACCGGCAGGCCAAAGCGCCGCCGTGCATCGATGATCGTGACGACATTGCCGCGCAAGTTGATGATACCGAGAACATAGCCTGGCGCGCCCGGTACCGGAGCGATTTCGCTGACACGCAAGACTTCTTTGATCTGCATGACGCTCAAGGCGAACGCCTCATCGCCAAGGGCGAAGGTCACGTACTTGGTGGTCCGGCTTGTTGGCTGATGATCGTTGCCCATGCCCATGGATTGCCTCGTCAAATAGAACCCTGATGAAACCGCGAGAGTACATCACCAAGACAAGGGCTTAAAGGGCTCAGTTGGAATCGGTGCACTCGCTGTGAGTGATACCCGTGGGCCTGGTCGATGCGTCAACGAACCAAGGCGAGCGAGTAGGAATCGAGTTAGATCGGACAAGCGGAGCGCGCCAGGATTTAACTTTCGTTCATTGGGCGGTGAGTCAACCGGCTTGAACGTGGCGTTGGCAGCAGCAATCGGTCCTTGAAAGCCAAATGCC
>CAZWQC010000446.1:1568-2013 GCA_964635785.1 uncultured Ectothiorhodospiraceae bacterium | reverse complement strand
GGGGGCCTACCGATGGCGGTGGGCCTTGCCCTCGCCGACCGCATGAACGGCCGCCGCAATATCGACGATTTTGCGTTCGAACACACCGAGGGTCGACGGATTGGTCAACATCAACCCAGCCGTTTGTGGACCAATCGCTGCGGTCAATGCTGCCATATCGACATCCCCGGAGCGATCGGTCGGAATCTCTCGCACCGTAAACCCACACATGGTCGCGGTCGCAGGATTGGTGCCATGAGCCGCATCGGGTACCAGGATCTCACGGCGCGTGGTATCGCCGCGCGCCAGATGATAAGCGCGGATCATCGCGATACCAGCGAATTCGCCTTGGGCGCCGGCCATGGGTGTCAACGACACCGCCTGCATGCCAGTGACTTCGCACAACATGCTTTGCAGTTCGAACAAACAGCTCAACAAGCCCTGATTGAACCGGGCTGGCGTTTCC
>CAZWQC010000446.1:0-1558 GCA_964635785.1 uncultured Ectothiorhodospiraceae bacterium | reverse complement strand
CGACAAATCCCGGCAGCAAGGCCAACCGATTGGCTGCCCGCGGGTTGTATTTCATGGTGCAGGAGCCGAGCGGATAAAAATGCGTATCAATGGAAAAATTCTTCTGCGACAGCCGCGTGAAATGCCGCACGACTTGCAGTTCGGAGACTTCGGGCAATGGCGCCGGTTCGCGTCGGCAAAACCGTTCGGGCAATTCCGTCGTTGCGGTCGCCTCGAGCGGCGCTTGTGCGCTCGCCCGACGCCCAGGACGAGAGGCTTCAATAATCAACATGATATCGGACTTGAGTTGGGGCTTGAAAAAAGTTGCGGGTTAGGTGCGGGACAACGCTCGCGCCATCACGTCGGCATAGCGATCCAGGTCGGCCTCGGTTTTGGTCTCGGTCGCGCACACCAGCACGCCAGCCGCCAACTCCGGGTACACCGAACCAAGATCGTAGCCACCGTAGACACCGCCCTCGGCCATGCTGGCGAGCACGTCCGCGGCATTGTTCCCTGCTGGCAAACGCAACACCACTTCGTGAAAATAGGCACTGGTAAACAGCGGGTGAACACCCAAGGGGGCCAACCGCTCGGCAAGCGCTGTCGTATTGCGTTGACTGGTCGCGGCGACCCGTGCCAACCCATCACCACCGAGCAAGCTCAGGTAAATGGTCGAAGCCGCCACCACCAACCCCTGATTGGTGCAAATGTTCGAAGTCGCTTTACTGCGCCGAATATGCTGTTCGCGCGCCTGCAAGGTCAAAACGAATCCCGGGCAGCCGTCCGCATCGATGGTCCGCCCGACGATGCGCCCGGGTAGTTGCCGGGCATGGGCTTTTTTGCAGCACATCAGGCCATAATAGGGGCCGCCGCCGGACAGTGGTGCACCGAGCGGTTGGCCGTCGCCGCAGACAATGTCAGCTCCATTGTTGCCCCATTCCCCAGGTGGCGCGAGGACACCCAGCGTCAGCGGATTGACCACGGCAATCAGGAGGACATGATGGTCAGCTGCCCAGTCGGCCAGGGCATGGACTTCCTCAAGCAGACCGAAAAAGTTCGGTTGTTGCACAACCAACGCGGCCACATCCGTATCGGCAAAACCGTCGAGCACGGCCCAATCGATCTGCCCGGTCCCCTCGTCATAGGGTAGCTCGATGAGTTCGAATCCCTGAGGACTGACAATCGTACGGGTCGTTGCCCGATACGCCGGATGAACTGTCGTTGGCAGCAATACCCGTTTAGCGCGGGTGTTCCGGTTGGCCCGCGCTGCCATGAGGACCGCTTCGGCGAGCGCAGAGGCACCATCGTACAACGACGCATTGGCGACGTCCATCGCCGTCAAAGCCGCCATCATGCTCTGGTATTCGTAAATCAGCTGCAAAGTCCCTTGACTGGCCTCCGCTTGGTAGGGCGTGTAGGCACTGTAGAATTCCCCCCGCGTCGCGATGTCCCAGACAGCCGCCGGGATATGATGCTCATAGGCACCGGCACCAATAAAATTCAAACCCGCCCGGTCGGCGGTGGCACGTTCTTGCATGATCCGAGAGATGGTCATTTCATCGACGGCCGGTGGAATCCC
>CAZWQC010000445.1:0-2013 GCA_964635785.1 uncultured Ectothiorhodospiraceae bacterium | reverse complement strand
GGCAAAACCGCTAGCGGGCTCCAGAATCGTCAACTCACTATACAAATCGGCCAAGATTCGCTGAATTGTCTCCAAGGTACCCTGTCCGGACGCCGGATCGACTGCGCGATGCAGTAGCTCGAAGTGCCGTTCGACCCGTTTCGGCGGGAAGTCGGCCGTAACGACACCCAAGCCACTGCCCTCCTCGGCCTCGATCATGCGCGCAAGAAAGGGATTTTTCTGACCGAATTTTCGCGCGCCCGCCTCAGCCAACCCTTCCATCCCCTTGGGTAGCCGAGTGAGCTGGGTATTGGTGACCACGGTGTCCAGCAGCTTTTTCAACGGAGAATCCAGCCGAATCAGCTGCCCCGTGACAGCAATGGCGTCCTCGAGCCCGGAAAAGGGAACGATATCGAGCTGCGCAAGGAGATTATCCCAGCGTTGTATATATTCCTCGATGTACAAGGCAAGTACGTCATCTTCCAGAGTATCGAACTGACTGGCAATAATCGCGGATTGAGCCTCGCCGTAGACCCAGGACTCCTGCTTGAATGCATCGATCAACTCGGCACTTTGTGAATGAAACAACTGATAGAAACCGCGATAGGTGAACAATCCGGGAATCGCGATTGCGGCCAAGTCACGCGTTGCTGCAACAAAGACCGCGTCGGCATTGCGCCCCGCGAGACCCTCGAAGGTCAATGGTTGTGCTTCTTGCACCGGCTGAGCATATTGCAAACGACCGTAGACCAACTCGGCCAGCGGCTGTTGTTCGAGCCGTTCTCGAACTTGTTTAACCAACTGAACATTCGCGGAAATGGGGACGACGGAATGGTCGAGTAGATAGGCCAGATGGTCCTTCAAACGCTTGGCCGTATCGCGTTGCAACGGGTACCGCCCCGTCCAGGTGGACGTCGCCCACAAAGCGAACAAATCGCGGTCGAGGTGGGTTGGATCGACCAACATTAGATACAATTTCAAGAGTTCATACTGCAGTGCCGCTGACTGAGTCGCAACGAGCTGTGCCTGCAAGGTGTTTGCCAGGCTGGGTAGCAATAGCGCGTTGAGCGCTCGCTGATAAGCGTCGTGGGTCGCTTGGGCAATCCCGCGCCCTTGGTATAATCCGAATCGCATCGACAGCGGGGGGTGATCCGTCGTTTGCCTCACTTGGTCCAGCATCGAACGCAAAACATCCAGCCGCTCGAGCATCGCCGCATCCGTGGCAGGCGTTTCGATTGCGGCGCGGGTCAGGTGTTGATACTGTTGTAATTGTGCCTGCAATTCACTGCTGAACGATTTGTTGTGCGTGAAGCTGGTGGTCCATGCGACAACCGCTCCGATAGCCAGTCCAACCAGGCCAACGTAGGCTCCGCGCTGTAGCCATAACAAGCGCCGTTCGGCCTGGCGGTTGGTGCTGGCCAGGTGGCGTTCTGGAAAAATGACCGCCCGCAGCAGGTCAGTGATGAAATAGCTCTTACCCCGACCACTGCTTGCCGGCACCGCGGCTTGATCGAGTCCGAACGAGGTCGCCATCCTGCCCATCACGCGATCGATGGGGGTACCCTCCTGCGTACCACTGGAAAAATAGACGCCCCGCAGCATGATTGGTTGCTCGAACCGTGAGCCTTGAAATACTTCTCGAATGAAGCGTTGGACCGGCTCACCGACCGAACCGAATTGTTGCGGAAAAGCGAGGATCATCGCCCGACGGGTTTGATCGCGTTCAGTGCTCAACCGCCAATTCAGTCGCTCCGTCAAACGGGTCAGCAAACGCTCGAATTCCTGACGAAAGTTGGCCGCATAATCACTGGATTCCGGCTGTAGGGTAAACGTGGTGCCCCACACCTGATGCCGCTCTTCCCGACCTAAGTCGTCGAAGAACTGGACGAACCCGGACAGCAAATCCGCTTTGGTCAGTAACAGATAGATCGGGACCGAAATACCCAAGTGCTCGATCAATTCCTGCAGGCGGCGACGAATCGAGCGATAGTGTTGGGCCAGTCCGGCTTCGTCCATGGTGATCAAATCAGCGAG
>CAZWQC010000444.1:0-2032 GCA_964635785.1 uncultured Ectothiorhodospiraceae bacterium | reverse complement strand
CGTGCTCGTTCCATGAATTTCAGATAGTTGGCGTAGTAGACCACGCCGGCGGCGTCGGTATCTTCGTAGTACACGGCAACATTCAATCGAAAGGCAGTCAATGGGGCCTCGTCTTTGGCTCGATAAGGGATTAGGGATTTTCACCGAAACCGTCATTTAGCGCCATACAGAGACTAAAGATCGCTGTCGACGTCCTCAACTGGCGGGATCCGCGCTGTCTTGACCGCAAGTTTGGGTTCGCCAGTTTACCGCATAAGCGACCCAATACGGCCCACTGTCTTGCTGTTGCTCGCTCATCGACCGGTCCCGCGGTGATCTGTGCTGCACTGTGAGGTTGTCACCATCCGATCCGATGACTGTGATGATGCCACGCTGAATGCGAACGGTTCGACGGCTTTTGCATCGATCGATCCCGTTGCCGTCGCGCTCTCGTCCTAGCGACCGGCACCTTGCAATGCGCGCCGGATCAGTGCTTGGGTATCGAGATCCGGTGCGGCGATCGCGTTTAACATCCGCTCGGCTTCGTTGGCTTTGTAACCTAATGCAAGCAGTGCGCTGCGTGCTTCGCTCACAGCCGGGGTGGCGAGCACAGGTTCACCGCTCGCATCGGTGGGCAGGATGCTGGCGTGACGGTCGACCAGCCCCAACCGATCACGCAATTCAACGATGAGCCTCTCTGCGGTTTTTTTGCCGACGCCGGGCAGGCGGGTTAAGGTTTGTACTTCACCCAAGGTGACACACCGACGCAGCTCGGTCGGCGCCATCCCGGACAGCAACGTAAGCGCTAGCTTGGCACCGACACCGCTGACTTTGATTAACTCGCGGAACATGTCACGTTCGGCCAAATTCGCAAAACCATACAGGGTCATCGCGTCATCACGAACGAGCAAATGCGTCCACAGGGTCGCGTTACTGCCGATCTTCGCCAGATCATCGAAACAGCGCATGGAAACCTGGAGTTCGTACCCAACGCCACCGACATCGAGTACGAGATGCGGCGGTTGGACAAACACCAATTGTCCGTGCAATCGCCCGATCATCGTCGCCATCCGGAGGTTATACCGGCCCGGCGAAGGATCGCCGAGCTGGCATGATGGGCGTGACAAATCGCGATCGCTAGTGCGTCGGCCGCATCGGCCGACGGTGATCGCTCGAGCTTGAGCAATGCCGTGACCATATGCTGGACCTGACCCTTTTCAGCCGCGCCGCGACCGACAATGGCTTGTTTGACGCTGCGCGGTGCATACTCGGCAATTGGCAATGCCAGTGACGCGCCTGCGCAGATCGCGGCACCACGTGCTTGCCCCAGTTTTAACGCGGTACCCGCGTTGTCCGCGACGAACACCGATTCGACTGCCATGACCGTCGGTTTGTGCTCTTCGATCAGCCCGCGCACGGCATTGAAAATCATCCCTAACCGCTCTGCGAGCGCGTCGCCGCCGACGCGTATGCAACCACAATCGATGTAGCGATGCCGGCATCCCTGGACTTCGATCAGTCCGTATCCGGTAACGCGCGATCCCGGATCTATGCCGAGAATACGCAAGACCATGCCCCCGGGTCATTTGGTCTCATTCGGCAAACACTTCGTCCGGGAAATCGGCGTTGGAATAGACTTCCTGGACATCGTCCAAGTCTTCCAGCCGTTCCAACAGCCGCAAGGTCTTTTCGGCTTCTTCCAGGCCCATACCGACGGTGTTGTCCGCGCGCATGGTCACCTCGGCGTCTTCCGGCGGAAGATTGGCGTTGATCATGGCTTCTTTGACGTCCATGTAATCCTCGGCGGTGGTCAGCACTTCGATCGAACCGTCGTCATTGGTCACCACGTCTTCGGCGCCGGCTTCCAACGCCGCCTGCATGACTTGGTCTTCGTCGGTTCCGGCCGGATAACTCAGCACGCCCCGCTTGGTGAACATGAACGCCACGGAACCATCGGTTCCCAAGTTACCACCGGACTTCGAGAATGCGTGCCGTACTTCGGAAACGGTGCGGTTACGGTTGTCGGTCATGCAATCCACCATCACGGCAACGC
>CAZWQC010000443.1:0-2034 GCA_964635785.1 uncultured Ectothiorhodospiraceae bacterium | reverse complement strand
GTTCTTGTTCGTGTCGGTGATGATGGTCGTGCATCGTACTTGAATACAGAAAACACGGTGGGTGTCTTACACAACCCGCTCGGTGGGTGTCTTACACAACTCCCCCGTGTTTAAGCGTTGGCTAAAGCGATTCCAGTAAGGCATCTGCTTGGATGATACCGTAGCCGACACCATCATCATGCGGCTCGTTTTGGTTCGGTAGGGCAGATGCGCTTGCCGCGATGGCGTTCTTCATCAGCGCGATCGCTTCACTCGGGTCTACGTCAAGGTTTTCATGTTGCAACTCCGGCTTGGCCTCCAGCACCAGCGCCAGCGTTGCGCTCACAAACGGTGTTGCTTGCGAGGTCCCGCTCAAGACGCAGTAAATCTCCTCGGCGCAGCCGGCAACGTCGTCAGCTAAGGTTGAGTTCGCGGCAATGGCCGAGGTAATGTCTACTCCCGGGGCACTGACTTCGGGTTTCTTGTCTGGATCGCTGCGCGCAGGGATTAACCGCCTACCGTCATTAATCCCACTCTGACTGAACAACGCCTTGGATTCGAGATCGGTTTCTAACGCACCAACCGCGATCACGCCACTCACGCCGGACGGCGTTGCGACATCACGGGACGGCTCAGTGTTGCCCGCAGCCGCGACCACATAGATACCCGCATCCAAAGCCCGTTGCACCGCGGCTTCGCTCGCGCTTGCATCCGCATTGAGCAGCTCTTCAATGGCCGGCAGGGTCAAACCACCCAACGACATCGAAATGACGTCTGCATCGTTTTCGCGACACCAATCGACTGCTTGCGCGATGGTCTCCGAGTCCGTTCCACCCTCGGCAGTAAATACGCGTGCGATTAGAAGGTTGACGTTTGGCGCGCCTCCAATCAACTCATCGTTCATAGCGATAATGCCAGCCACATGCGTGCCATGACCATGGGTATCGATTGGATTGGGTGTGTTCTCGCTGGTGAAGTCGCGCCAGCGCACTGCATTGCGCGCAAAAAGATGGGCAAAAGCAGGGTGAGCGGCTTCTAGTCCGCTGTCAACGATACAGACATCGACGCCGACCCCGGACAGTCCGGTGTCAACCAGCGCCGCGATTCCCACGCCTTCATAGGCAAACGCATTAGGGCCATAGGTTGGAATGACCGGCATGGGTTCAACGCCCTGTTGTTCCTCTTGGTCGTCATTTTCATTGTCGGCACCGTCATCGCCGCTGCCGCAGGCCACAAGAGCGGCAGCAAGTCCGAGCATTAGTAAGAATCGGATTCGTCTGATTGACATCTTAATCACTCATGGTTTCATTGGGATATCTACAACATTTATGGACCTGAATGGTTGAGTGCTGCGCGAGTTCAAACTTGGCGCGCACGACACGCAAGAACAAACAATAGGAGATCCAATCGCCTAAGCAGAAGTATCGGTCGATTCGTGCCGCACGTCAACAGGGTTGATCGGCTCAAAAAATGGGCAGTTTTGCGGCGATGACGGCCACTGACCAACCCATCCCGAGATCTCGGAGGCAGAAAACACGTCATAAGACCCTATCATCGTCAGGATACTGCCGGCCAAAAGCCGAGCCAGTTCCTCGGGTGCGATCGATGGCATCGACGCCCGCTGGCCAGGAGATACGTTGGTCGTACACGTACTCCGGTTGCGGGTCGATGGGCGGATCGTATGCCCTCTCGGCGTCCAGAAGACCGGGATCGTTGCCATCGGGTGGCCCGCGAAAACCAGGTCGCTGTCCTCGAGTTGCTGGAAACTCGGCAGTATTCTATGCCTAATACAGCAGGCAATGGGGGCAGGTCGATTTTCTTGTCTCAGGATCCAGCAAGGCTTAGCCGGTGTATGGCGGCCAGCACGCAACGCGTGTTGACCGCCATTCCTCGTCAGTTCCTTTGAGTAACCTTGGATTGCGCCTAGGCCGCGCGCAGATTGGCGTTTTTGAGCGGGAACTCTCGAATGCGCTTGCCGGTGGCGGCGAAGATGGCGTTCAATACGGCGGGCGCGGCCACAGCGATGGTGGGTTCGCCGATCCCGCCCCAGAAACC
>CAZWQC010000442.1:0-2052 GCA_964635785.1 uncultured Ectothiorhodospiraceae bacterium | reverse complement strand
TTCTCAACTTTCAAGAAAAATAACATGTCTATCTATGCTATCGGTGACATTCAAGGTTGCCTGGATGATTTACACCGCCTCCTCGATCGCCTTCGCTTCGATCCCGGGGCCGATCGACTCTGGTTCGCTGGTGATTTGGTCAATCGTGGTCCCGCCTCGTTGGCCACTCTCCGGTGCGTGCGGGAACTTGGACCGTCCGCCATCACCGTGTTAGGAAACCACGACTTGAATCTTTTAGCTGTTCGTTCGGGTGTCCGCCGAATAAAGCCCGGTGACACAATTCAACCCATTCTGGACGCAGCCGACGGCGCTGCGCTATTGGAGTGGTTGCGCCATCGTCCACTGCTGCATTACGACGAAGCGCTTGGCTACGTCATGGTTCATGCCGGACTACCGCCACAATGGGATCTCGCCACCGCAGTGCGTTGCGCCCGCGAGGCCGAGGCAATGCTGCAGGGGCCGCACCATCTGGAATTACTTACGCAGATGTATGCCGATACGCCAGCGATCTGGACTGATGAACTCAGTGGTTGGTCACGGTTACGCTATACGATTAACGCGTTGACACGGCTACGCTATGTCGATCGGTCCGGTCGTTTGTGCTTGCAAGAAAAAGCACCGCCCAATAAAGTCTCAGCGGACTTGATCCCGTGGTACGCTGCCCCACACCGACGCAGCAAGCAAAATCGCATCGTGTTCGGCCATTGGGCGACGTTGGGTCTGCATTTGGATCACCGCAACAACGCATTCGCATTGGACACCGGTTGCGTATGGGGTGGCCGGTTGACGGCACTACGTCTTGACACCGACGCGCTCGATCCCATTCAAGTCGAATGCCGCAGTTCCCTCAAGCGCTAAAGCCGGTGGCGTTGATCCCATTGCCGAAAACCGGATAAAGGCCCGTCATAGCCTCGGGTAAGACCCATCACTTGAACCCGCTCACCCATTTCCCCGGGTAACAAAAGTTGCTGGGCTTGTTGTGCGATTTGGTACCATTCCCGGTCGTTTACAACATCCCGTTGCAGTGTCTGCATGATCTCATCCATACCATTGCCCAGTAAGAAATGCGTCTGGCTCGTGTAACCCGCCACCACCAGCCCACAATGGTCCGCCGCCTCAGCAACGCGCGTAAAATCGACAGATGCGGTAATGTCCTGCAAACCAGGATAATGAAATGGGTCATGATGAACGCGGTGACGATAAAAGCAGCGCAGCGTACCTTCAGTTTGCGCGGCATGATAGTACTCGTGCCGCGGAAAACCGTAGTCGAGCAAAAGCACGAGGCCCCTTGCCAGGCAAGCCGAGACACTCCATAGCCAAGCCGACAGATTCGGTGACCATTCCGAGCGATACGGTTGTGGCCAGGATTTGGTTGACGTTGCTTTGATGTGAGCGACCGCATCGAGCAAAACCGCCGATGCTGGTCGAGTTTGCCACACTAGCGAATCGCGCCGGTCAAGACCGACCCCAAGCTCGCGCAGCCCGGTCGAGGTCCACAAAAAACATTGAACCGGAAGGGCATCGAGGACTTCGTTGGCCACGATAACTCCATGTACTGATTGTTCTGGCAACTGCTCCAACCAAACGACTTTATCGAGCGACGCAGGTGCAAGTTGCGAAATCGTTTGCCATTGGCGCAGCCGCAAATCCGGGCTGACTTCCATGATCGCATAGCGAGTCGGCGACAGACCTAACCTCGTCAGTTCGTTGAGAACGCTCGCCGCCATCACCCCAGAACCGGCACCGAACTCCAGTACTTGCGCTTCACCCAGCGCGTCGAACACCTCGACGAATTGTCGCGCAAGACAGCGACCGAACAACGGGGATATTTCCGCCGCGGTGACAAAATCCCCCGCACGACCGAATTTATTCGCGCCAGCGGTGTAATAACCAAGGCCAGGGGCGTAAAGCACCGATTGCATGTAGTCTGCAAAGCTCAAGAAACCATCGGCGGCACGAATCATCCGACGAACGAGTTCACCCACTTGTTCGCTGTGCTCTCGACCGACGCGATCTGGCATTGGCAAATGACCGTTCGTATCGGCAGCCATC
>CAZWQC010000441.1:0-2058 GCA_964635785.1 uncultured Ectothiorhodospiraceae bacterium | reverse complement strand
GCCGATCATTTGGTGGTGATGGCCGCAGGGAAGGTGTTGGCGAGTGGGCCTTTGGAGGAAACGTTGGCGCGGCTCGATCTACCCATTCGGTTGGGCGAGGATGCCGGGGTTGTGCTTCGTGGGGAGATTGTCGAGCGTGATGCGGATTGGCAGTTGATGCGAGTACAAAGTGGACTGGATCATCTGTGGGTGCGCGATAGCGGAGCGGTGTTGGGAACGCCGGTGAGGTTGCGGATCCTGGCACGCGATGTCAGTATCACGTGTACGCCGAGTACTGACAGCAGTATCCTCAATACGCTGCCGGCGCGGGTCAAGGCGTTCGGCGCGGATAGCCATCCTGCGCTGACCCTGGTCAACCTCGAGGTGGGAGGTCAGTCCGTATTGGCGCGGGTGACCCGGCGCTCCGCCGACCGCTTGCGGCTAGTTCAGGGCCAGTCGGTTTGGATTCAAATCAAGGCTGTCGCTGTGTTGTAAGTGGTGGGCAGAACAACCGGAACTCTTGCCTGAAGAAGGGGATCGAGGCCCGATTGGCGACAATCGCGCTTGGTTCGGCCAGCGCGTTGGCGCAGGTCACGTGATTGGCTGATTCAGTCAGGCCGCCTTCCCCTGATAAATCTGGGTGAGATCGGCGTAGCGTCCGCCGCGGGAGAGCAACGATTCGTGATTGCCCCGTTCCACGATAGCCCCTTGTTCCAAGACATAAATTCGGTTGGCGCGTTGTACCGTGTGTAAACGGTGGGCAATGACGACTAGGCTGCGGCCTTTGGCCAAGCGCTCGATCGCCGCTTGGACGCGGGCCTCGTTGTGAGGATCGAGACTGGCGGTCGCTTCATCGAGTAAAACCAGTGGCGCATCGCGCAAGAAGGCTCGCGCTAACGCGATGCGTTGGCGTTGACCTCCGGAAAGTCCGCGGCCACCCTCGCCGATGCGAGTCTCGTAGGTCTGCGGTAAGCGGTCGATAAACTCATCGGCTTGCGCTTGGCTGGCGGCGTGTCGCACGGCTTCCAGGGAGGCGTCCGGAGCGCCGAGGCGAATGTTGTCGGCAATGCTGCCCTGAAAAATGCGTGGTTGTTGCGGCACCCAGGCTAAGTGACGGTGCCATTCGGCGGGATCGAGCTCCGTCAGATCAATTGAATTGACCCAAATTTTTCCCTGTTGTGGTCGGATAAAACCGAGCAACAGCCGCATGACCGTGCTCTTGCCTCCGCCACTTGGACCGACCAGGGCCACGGTTTCGTTCGGGCGTATGTCTAGCGAGATGTCGTCGAGGGCTGGCGGAGCATCCTCCTGATAGGTAAAGCCGACATGGTCGAAATGGATGTCGATGGAATGGGTTGGCTCCAGCGTTTGCGTGATCTTGGGTGATGGTAGTGGTTCGATCTGCAGAAAGTCCTGCATGCGCTCGGCCGCCGCGACGGCGTCTAACCGGGCATGATAAAGCGTGCCCATGGTCCGCAAAGGCTGGTAGAACTCGGGTGCGAGTAGCAAGACGAACAAGCCATGGACGAACGCCAGCTCGCCAGCGAACAGGCGAAACCCGATGAATACGGCAACTAAGGCGATACTGATCGTGGCGAAGAACTCCAGCACCAGCGAGGACAGAAAGGCCAAGCGTAAGACCGCCATGGTGGCTTTGCGATAGGCTTGGGCGCTGTATTCGACGTTGCTGGCTTCGCGACGACTGGCATTGAGTAATTTTAGCGTGGTCAAACCCTGAATCATATCCAGGAATTGGTTGCTCATGCGCGCGAGAATCCGCCATTGTTTGCGGTTTGCCTTTTCCGTGCCTTTTCCGACCAAGACCATGAACAACGGGATCAACGGGGCGGTCAGTGTCAGCACCAAACCGGAAATCCAGTCCAGAGGAACGATGACGATGAGAATCGACAGCGGGATGAGGGTCATCAAGGTCATTTGCGGCAGATAGCGCGCGAAAAATGCTTCCAATGCCTCGACGCCATCCATCAGCATCGTCGCCAATTCGCCACTCCCTTGCCCACCGGCGCGAATCGGTCCGAGTGCCTGCAAGTGCTGGTAGAGACGGTGGCGCATCGCCGA
>CAZWQC010000440.1:0-2079 GCA_964635785.1 uncultured Ectothiorhodospiraceae bacterium | reverse complement strand
TACCCAGCAATCCTGGGTCGAGATCCGCGATGCGAGTAACGAACGGTTACTGTATGGTTTGATGCGCGCAGGCGACGAGCGGGTATTGCAGGGTACGCCACCGTTTGCCGTTTTCTTGGGCAATGCGCCGGCCACTAAGATCTGGTTTGAAGGAAAACCTTTCGACCATCTGCGCTACGAGAAAACGAATCATACGGCAAAGTTCACGATTCGCTGATGGGTTGCCTCGGTAGCACCGGATCCACGACTGTTCAAATCATGGCGGATCGGCGGTGCTCGCGGCGGATCCTGGCTTTTTTTCCGACAACGATATCGACATGGGCCAATGAGTCAAGCGATTCAATCTATCCAATCCGTTCGTGGTATGCACGATATCCTGCCGCAGGACACTCCGCATTGGCGGTATCTGGAAACGGTTTGTGAAGCGATACTGGACCAGTATGGCTACTGTCAAATCCGTTTGCCGATCGTGGAAAAAACCGAATTGTTTTCTCGCTCGATCGGTGAGGTCACCGATATCGTCGAGAAGGAGATGTATACATTCGAGGATCGGAGTGGGGATAGCCTGACCTTGCGGCCGGAAGGAACCGCGGGGTGTGTGCGGGCCGGTATCCAGCATGGCTTGTTGCACAACCAGCAGCAACGTTTTTGGTATATGGGGCCGATGTTTCGGCATGAACGTCCGCAAAAAGGGCGTTATCGGCAGTTCTATCAAATTGGGGTCGAGGCGTATGGATTTGCCGAGCCGGATATCGAAGTGGAGCAAATCCTGCTGACTGCACGCTTGTGGCGGCGCTTGGGTCTGGCAGATGTAAGATTGGAAATCAACACGTTAGGTAATCCAGCGGTACGTCAGATCTATCGGGAGCGATTGGTCGCTTATCTCGAGCAACATCGTGCGGTTTTGGATGACGATGCGAATAGAAGGTTATACAGTAACCCGCTTCGGATTTTGGACAGCAAGAATCCGGCGATGCGTGATGTGTTGTCCGGTGCACCGCGTTTGCTGGATTGTTTGGACGACGCGTCACAAGCGCATTTCGATCTCTTGCAAAGTTGGCTCAACGTCGCCGGAATAGACTATCATGTCAACCCGCGTTTGGTGCGCGGTCTGGATTATTATTCCCACACGGTGTTCGAATGGGTCAGCGATGCGCTCGGTGCGCAAGGCACGGTCTGTGCCGGTGGGCGTTATGACGGTCTGGTCAGCCAGCTGGGGGGGAGGGAAACGGCCGCCGTCGGTTTCGCGATGGGATTGGAACGCCTCTTGGCCCTGTTGCAAGCCCAGGGGAAACTACCTCAACCAGCCAAGCCCGATGTCTACATCGTAACGCCGAGTATCGCCGCGCGCGCGCGGGGGCTGATGGTCGCGGAAGCCCTGCGGGAGGCGGCCCCGTGGATGCGCGTCCTGCTCAACGGAGACCAGGCTGGAATGAAAGCACAGCTAAAGCGGGCGGACCGTGCAGGCTGCGAACTAGCTGTCATTCTTGGTGACGCCGAGCTCGGGGAAGGCCGGGCAAGCGTGAAATATCTTCGCTGTGACAAAGCACAGGCAACCGTCACGCTCACGGATTTGCCAAAGGTCTTGCCGACGAAACTGCCGCGGGGAGAATGACTTGTGGTTTTCGCGCCGGGTGTTGTTTGCGCGAAACCCGGGCCGCGCGAAGTGCCCGCTTTCCCCTGGCGGCGGGTCGGTACGACGGTTCGTTTTTATTGCAACCGAACAGAGGTAGGTTATGAATCAGCTAACGGATGAGGAAAGGGGCGAAAAAATACGTCAATGGTGGGTCGAAAACTGGCGCGCGGTCGTGTCGGGTGTGCTGATCGCGCTTTTGGCTGTCTTCGGCTGGCGTGCGTGGCAGAGCCATACGTGGCAGCGACAACTGGATGCGTCGGCGCAGTACACCGCGATGCTGACCAAGGTGGCCGAGGGCGACTCCGGCGCCGCATCGGATTTGGGTTACGGACTGCGTTCGGACTTTCCGGGCACGGCTTACGCGGCACTCGCGTCGTTGGTTTTGGCGAAGTTGGAACTCGAGCGGGGTGATGTGGCAGCGGCGCAAGCGGTGACGACGAAGA
>CAZWQC010000439.1:0-2084 GCA_964635785.1 uncultured Ectothiorhodospiraceae bacterium | reverse complement strand
ACACAATGGCGGTGAATGTCCGAAGGTTTACGCCAGGAGTTGGTCCACCTTGGCCGCGCAGATCATATCGTTCTCGGATAGTCCGTCGATCGCGTGGGTGGTGTACCTCACCGTGCAGCGGTTGTAACCGACCGTAAGGTCAGGATGATGATCCTCGCGATGGGCCATCCATGCGATGGCATTGACGAACGCCATGGTTTCGTAGTAGTTCGTGAATTCGAAAACACGCTCGATCGCTTTACTGTCCTCGGTTTTGCGCCATGCACTGTCGAGGTTCGCCAGCAGCGCTTGGGCCTCATCCGCAGTCAACGGTGGTACCCCACCCTCGCAAGGTTTGCAACGCTTCTCGGTTAGTTTGCACACACTCATCGGTATTCCTCCAAACGTTTTCTGAATTGAGTCTTCTGATCGATCACCCGTGTCAGGCCTATCGACTGGCGACAATCGGCCAACACCGACCGGTCTCAATGGTATCGATACGAGTGTCATGGAAGTTGCCACCTCGACTCGACCATTGTTGACTACGAAACTAAAGATTAAAGAAGCGAACGGGCCGGCGCAACAACCCATTGACTTAAGGTAAAGCAAGACTCGTTATCCCTGGCGCTCCGCGTTGCTGGGCTCCAGGGAAAGACTGCTTCGCTGTATTTACGATGGTACCGATCTGGACGAATACGGCGACATACCATCACGCCACCCATCAACCTAGAGGAACTTCGATTACGATGAGCAAGCCACACTCCCGCTTGATCTGGATCGATCTGGAAATGACCGGTCTGCGTTGCGACCAAGACGCCATCATCGAGATCGCCACCCTGGTCACCGATCTTGACCTTAATCTCATCGCCCAAGGACCGGAGGTTGCGATTGCCCAACCCGACACGGTTCTAGCCGGCATGGACGAGTGGAATCGCCTTCATCATGGGGCATCCGGGTTAATTGAACGGGTCCGAACCAGCCCCTACGACACGGCGACCGCAGAGCAAATGACCCTGGGCTTTCTCAAACAATACGTACCACCCGGCCAGTCCCCGATGTGCGGCAATAGCATTTGCCAGGATCGGCGCTTTCTCGCGCGGCACATGCCAACCTTGGAGGCCTATTTCCATTATCGTAACCTCGATGTCAGCACGGTAAAGCTCTTGTCCCGTTATTGGGCACCCGCGGTTGCTGCCGGTCTCGTCAAACCCGAGCATCACTTGGCACTTGCCGACATCCAGGCATCCATTGCGGAACTGCGCTACTACCGCGAGCATCTGTTTTATCGCTAGGCACCGATCACCGTGGCATTTTCGGGCGCTGCGATACGATCGCGACGGCCCGAAAGCGAAGCCCCTCGCGAACGCACTCCAACTCCAAACGCTCGCCCGGGTGATAACGGGTAATCAAATCCAACGCATCGCGGGCACGCGATACGGCCTTGCCATCGATCGCAAGAATGATATCGCCGGGTTGCAATCCTGCTGCCGCGGCCGGACCATCCGCGACAACACCGGCAATCAACACACCCGTCGGCGTCGCCTTATCAAACGCCGCTGCCAATGCCGGGGATAAACTCTGGGCCTCGATCCCCAACCATCCTCGAATCACTTCCCCCTGCTCGATGATCTGGGTCATCACGTCCTGCGCCAACCAGACGGGGATGGCAAAACCGATGCCTTGGGAGCCACCGCTGCGGCTGTAGATCGCGGTATTGATGCCGACCAGATCACCATGCGCATTGATCAGGGCCCCGCCTGAATTACCCCGATTCATCGCCGCATCGGTTTGAATGAAATTCTCGAAGGTATTGATCCCGAGTCGATTGCGTCCGGTTGCACTGACAATACCCAGCGTCACCGTTTGCCCAACCCCGAACGGATTACCGATCGCAAGCACCACATCACCGACTTGCAGCACCTGGGATTGGCCGAGCGCAACCGTCGGTAAATCATTCAGCGGCACTTTCAGCACGGCCAAATCGGTTTCAGGATCGGTGCCGATCAAGCGCGCCCGACTGCGCCGCCGGTCTTGCAACATCACTTCGATGGCCTGGGCATCCGCGATGACGTGCCCCGCTTGCTTCCCCGTTTTTCCGCGCTTTG
>CAZWQC010000438.1:0-2092 GCA_964635785.1 uncultured Ectothiorhodospiraceae bacterium | reverse complement strand
CTGCCGCGTTGCCGACGACGCGGTCGATTTTGCCGACGATAAGGCCGCCGCGCTCATGGATCTGCGGGATCGGTTGAATTGTATCTACACGCGACAGCCGTTCTCGGCGCCGGCCGATCGGGCGTTCGCCGATGTGGTGGCGAAGTTCGCGATTCCAAAAGTCTTGCCAATGGCCTTGCTCGAAGGATTCCAATGGGATGCCGAAGGACGCCGATACGACGATTTATCTGGGGTTTACGCTTATTCTTCGCGCGTGGCGAGTACCGTTGGTGTCATGATGACATTGCTGATGGGGGTACGTGATCCGCATGCGTTGGCGCGTGCCAGTGACCTTGGCGTTGCCATGCAATTGACCAACATTGCGCGGGATGTCGGGGAGGATGCCGAAGCCGGACGGTTGTATCTGCCATTGAACTGGTTGCGCGAGGCAGGTGTCGATCCGGATGAGTGGTTGGCCCGGCCCGTGTTCAACGTGGCGATTGCGCAAGTGGTTCAGCGGCTGCTGGTTGCCGCGGATAGGCTGTATGAAAGAGCGGAATCGGGAATCCGCGAGTTGCCCTTGGGTTGCCGCGCCGGAATCTACGCCGCGCGCCATATCTACGCCGAAATTGGTCGGGAACTTGAGCGAGGGGGATTGGATTCGGTCAGTCATCGAGCCTATACCACCTTTGCGCGCAAACTCCGTTTACTCCTGCGATCGATGCACGATGCATTCAATCCGCCACAGACCCATCTTTATGAGCTGGCGTTACCAGAGACCCAGTTTTTGGTCGATGCCGTGATCGAGACGACCAGTCGGGATAGCGATGAGGCCAACGTCCCGTGGTGGGATCTCGGTACACGGTGGGGTTGGGCGATGGAATTGTTCTCGCAGTTGGACGATCGTCGCGGAGCACATTAGCGAGCGAAGGACCACACGCAAGCGTGTAGTCAATGGTGTCTCACCGGGACACCATTGCCACGCGTGTTGTGGATGCAATCGGGGCGCGCTAGCGTCCCGAGGTGGCAAGCGCGGTAGAGCGCCCCTTCGACGATGCCCGGTTTTGCCGCGCTGGCAGCGGTTGATCCGACCGTCGTCCGATGCTCATTTTGCACCGGCTAAGTCGGCGCCGCTGCTTGTACTGCACGGGACAGGAGGGCCGCATCGGCATAGGGGAGGGGTAGGTAGCGCGCGGCCATGGTATCGGCCAACTCCTGAGCCTCTGGTCGAGGGCGTGGTGAGGTATCGACAACCAATGCGGTCAACCAGTTGCCACGGATGGCCCGTGCCGAGGCAAGCGCGTCTTCACGCGCGCGATCACGTCCACCGCTACCATCCCGAGAGATGTTGGCACGGCCATCGGTCAGGACCACGATGATTGGCGTGCCACCCCGGCGCTGAACGGCATCGGCCAAGCCCAATGACATGTCAAGGCCTGCGGCCAAGGGCGTACCGCCACCACCAGGCAAACTAGCCAGAGATCGCTTTGCCCGAACCAACGAACGGGTTGGCGGCAAGAGTAACTCAGCTTGCTCGCCGCGAAATGCGACCAAAGCCACGCGGTCTCGACGGACATAACAGTCTGCCAACAACAACTCGACCGCACCCTTGGCTTCCGCCAAGCGATGCAATGCCGACGATCCAGAGGCATCGACGGCAAAAATGGTGGTGGTTTCGGAACGATGTTTGAATCGAGTCACCCGGAAGTCGTCGCGGCGTACCTGCACCCGCTGAATTGCCGTCGGATCTCGGCCCGCCGCAGATAACTCTTGCCGGCGAATGCGTTGCCAAGGTGCTGCGGCTCGCAAGGTCTCAACCAAATTCATGCGAGCGCCGGCGCGTGGCTCGCCGTGCCTGATCCCTGCGGGTCGCCCGCGTAGCTTCGATTGCTGCACTTGGCCCGCTTTGCCGGTCGAGGATTGCCGTGACTTGCGGCCGACGCCTAAACGCAATTGTGCCAACAGTTCCGGAGGCAATGCCGCCTGTGCCGCTTCGAGCACGCGATCCTCCAAAGGTTGATCGAGCGTATCGCTTTGGTCTTGCGGTGTTTCGGCTTCCTCGGGGGGGTCGGGCGTTTGCGAATGATCTTCCTCGTCTTCCGGCGGCGGGGGT
>CAZWQC010000437.1:387-2112 GCA_964635785.1 uncultured Ectothiorhodospiraceae bacterium | reverse complement strand
AATAACAGGCCATCATGGTCTGTAGTAGGCTCTTGCCGAAGCGGCGCGGGCGAATCAAGAACAGACTTTCACCGGCCAGCTCAAGCTGTGGCAAGTAATGGGTCTTGTCAACATAGTAATGGCCGCGTTGCCGAAGCTTGACGAAATCGGCGACACCGTAGGGGATACGTAGGGGCATGGTCGTCATCTCGTATTACACCGAATCAGTACAAACCCTAAGGTCTCGCTTGACCCACAAGGCCGCCAGATCCAAGGCCCTCTCGCTAAACGGTGGGGCTTGTACCGTCTCCTGCCCCGCCGTTTGGACCAATAAACGCCACTACCTATCCGCAAGTCCATGGTCCTCCAAGGTATAGCACTTTGGATCGACCAGCCAAGCATAGGCCACACCATAATGCGCATGAAGTGGCAGCTTAATCTCACGATCTCTACTCGCCGTCGCGCCCGAGCGGATCTTGCAGACCCCATCGGGCACGACCTCGACGCGGTTATCCTCGGGGATACGCGGCATGCACTCGCGCCACCAACCCGCCACATCGGGTACCGCGACCTCGATATCGCGGATGCAATGCCCCACAGGTTCGATAAAGCCCCACCCGCCGCCAGCGCCACCGACGCCATCGTCGCAGTAACGCCAAAGCGTGCGATCAAACCGGCAAGCCACCCGTCCGTGCCGTGCTGTCGGTCGTGCCTGGGTACAGAGCTGGCCACAGAGGATCTCCTCGGTCAATCCCTCCGGCAGGGCTTTAAGTTGTTCGTAAACGACCGAGATCATCGGCACGCGACTCACTAGCCTGGTGTCCGATTACACCGCGCAGTCATTGTGAAATAATGTCGCTCACTCGACTCGCTGGGAGGGGATTATGATCGAACGCTTGACCATCACCGTATTAGTGGAAAATACCGCTGGCAGTCGCGGATTGCTCGGCGAACACGGGATTGCCTTTCATGTGCAGGCCGACGATTTCACCCTTTTGTTCGATACCGGACAAGGGATGGTATTGCGGCATAATGCCAATGCCTTGGGTATCGATCTTAACGCGGTGCGGACCATTGCGTTGAGTCATGGGCATTATGATCACACCGGCGCCTTACCCGAGTTGTTGGGCGAAGGCCCCAAGCGTCGCCTCTTTCTGCATCCGGCGGCGTTGCGAGCAAAATACAATCGTCGCCACGAAGCGATCGGCAGCGGTTTGCCGGAACGCGACGTCCTTACCGGTATTGCCGATGTCACGTGGACGTCGAACCCGACCTGGTTAGCGCCATCGATCTGGGTCACCGGTGAAATACCGCGCAACTCCGCGTTCGAGGATACCGGCGGTCCGTTTTACCTCGATGCGACTGAGCCGACCCCCGATCCGTTGGCGGACGACCAGGCCTTGGTCATCGATACGGTCGCTGGGTTGGTCGTGGTGCTGGGCTGCGGTCATGCCGGCGTTGTCAATACATTAGCGTTCGTGCGCAGCGTGCAGGAACGGCCGATTCATGCGTTGATCGGGGGGATGCATTTGGTGCGCGCCGAACCTGATCGCTTGGCCGCAACTGCGAATGCGTTGGCGGATTTCGACGTGCGTTGGCTGGTACCCATGCATTGCACCGGCATTCAAGCAACCAGCCTGCTGTGGACCCGATTCCCCGACCGTTGCCTCGTTGGAAGCGTTGGTGCACGCTTGGTATTCGGTCGTGATCCGGGCTAAACCGCAAGACAAGGCCAGCGGTCGTACC
>CAZWQC010000437.1:0-377 GCA_964635785.1 uncultured Ectothiorhodospiraceae bacterium | reverse complement strand
ATTTGGGCCACTGGCTTAGGTCTTGCCGGCCTGTGGAGTGCATTGTTCTTGGCGTGGGCCATGTTGTCGCGGATTGATTTTCTCTATCCCGTTTGGTACAACACGTTGGCGATCGACGCTCACGTCGC
Organism: uncultured Ectothiorhodospiraceae bacterium; assembly: GCA_964635785.1. Classification (GTDB taxonomy): domain Bacteria; phylum Pseudomonadota; class Gammaproteobacteria; order CAYFSA01; family CAYFSA01; genus CAYFSA01. The sequence continues at coordinate 249 of CAZWQC010000437.1, read as the reverse complement.
CAACTACGCACCGCAGAACCACCATCGCGACGATTTCGAGCTGACCTCGCGAAACGAGCGTCTGCGCTTGTTTCACGCGATCAATCAAGCCGTTCACGCTAATGGCAACGGCTTGAACGAGTTGACCTATCATGCACCGGATGGGCGACGCTTGGACCTTATGTTGACAAAGGCAGAGATCGTCCACCTCGAGGATGTCGCCAAACTCATATCTCAGCTCGAAATCGCATCCTATGTCATCTTGGCCGG
>CAZWQC010000436.1:0-2118 GCA_964635785.1 uncultured Ectothiorhodospiraceae bacterium | reverse complement strand
CATGGGCTAAGTGTAGTTGGGCGATGCTGGATTGCAAGACCTGACCCCGTTTGCGCGCGATGGCGCAGAAACGCCCGGGAGATGTCCTCGCGGCCAAAGGTGGCCTTGAAGAAGCCGTCGTGGGGGGTGGAGGTGGGTTTGGTCATGGCGTTTCCGTTAGGTCGCTCCGCAGGTGATCTATGCGACGGGATTTGGCTCGAACACGATCTCCGTTGGGTTGATGGAGAAGAGATCGGCAGTGTCAACGTAGTCAACGTAGTCAACGTAGTCAACGTAGTCAACGTAGTCAACGTAGTCAGCGTAGTCAACGTAGTCAACGTAGTCAACGTAGTCAGCGTAGTCAACGTAGTCAACCCATCCTACGCGGGCTCTTCGGCCCTTCGCTCCTCCCGGCTTTCACCGGGCATCAACGCTACTACGGCCTGAAGCTGACTTCTGGCCCGCTCTCACGGTCCAGCCGCGTAGGTTGGGTTGCGTGCCTGCCTCGGCGTTTGCGACAAACTGCCGGCGTTAATGGCACGCAACCCAAAACCCCCGCGACTACCATGTTGGGTTGCCCGGCCATTGACTTGTTGTTTTCTGGATGGGTGGTGGATGGCCGGGCAACCCAACCTACGGGACTACGGGACTCTTCCACGACCTCGCGTTTACTCTGACAGCCCGAGGCGGCCAGTGCCTCGGCCATCAATGCGTCGTCGATGACAATGCTCGTGCGCATGGCTTCGATGTCCGATGTGCGTGATTCAAACCAACAATACATGTTAAAGAGGTAAAGACTCAAGTCCCGTAGTACCACCCATTGGCGTATAAAAAAACACCGCATTTACAACAACAAGCATGGCGGTCGAATCAGGTGTTGAGCCAATCAATCAGCGTCCATGCCAATTGTCGTGGAAGGTACGCGATGCGTACCCTACTGGGCAGGGCTCTACCCATCCTACGCTTGCTTACCCACTAACGATCAATAACGAACTTGATCGGCTCTGGATTGCCATCATCCCCTGGCGTCGGGCTCTCGCTATGATTGCTGGTCGTTATATCGCCGAATGCGGCCATCCAGACCTGGGCATTGAAACTGGACCAAGTCGTCTGTCCCGCGAGATCGATCCGGCTTGGATAACCGCCGAAACCAAGGAGATGAACTCGAGTTGCATTATCGTTGCGCAGGGTACAGGTATCGCCGGCACATTGCGCGGACCAACGTCGGAACGACTCAGGGCCGCCGTTCTCCGACACCGCTGGGAAGGCACTCAACCCGGTGGCGACGGTTTCACTATACATGCTGTTGTCCGTCGCTGCTTGCAATCCGATGGCCATGCCTGCCTGATTGGCGAAACCGACGTCAAAACCGCGGGCTAGGTTGGCATTCTGATTGGGTTGGTTGGCAATCGGCGACCAAAGGGCGTTATACCGTTCATGAATTGGCCGATTCAGCTCATTGTACCAACCGTAATCGAATTGCTGATGGTAGATACCCGAGTAAATGACGGTAATCGCTTGGTCTAGGTAATTCTCGAGTAGCCATGGTCGCTGCCAGAGTTCATAGCTGTTGGTCGGTCCGTTACTCACCGCGCCCTGCTGAACTAAAGATTCATAGAATCGACTGATCAAATCAGCGAGTAGGTTGTTGTGCTCGGGGCTATCGCTGGCCAAAGGACCTTCGACCGTTCCGTAGATGCTCTGCGATAGGGTATTCCCCGTGGCAAAATCCCGCCAATTGATCATGCCACGCATCATGACGAAGATGGCCAGGTGATGCTCGGGGTCGCTACCGGTGGTCTTGGCCTCGATTTCGCTACCCCGCACGGCGATCTCGATCTGTAAATCCGTCGGTTCGCTGATGAGCTGCCCGTGGCCGGTCTCTGCCCAATAGGCAATCAGGTCCTCGAGTCGGATCTGGTATTTGGCCTCGTCCGCCGCCTGGTCGACCTGGACAGTAATACCAGCGGGATAGGTCAGGTCATCGCTATCGACAGCCGCTTGGACGGCATCGAGGTCGATGGTCGCGCCGGTATCGACGGAGAGTTCGAAGCCGAGGTCGCCACCGCCTGTTACCGGCGTAGCGACGACTTCCGCACTCCCATCGCTCTCGTAGTTCCCATTGGCGGCCGTCACCAC
>CAZWQC010000435.1:0-2121 GCA_964635785.1 uncultured Ectothiorhodospiraceae bacterium | reverse complement strand
CTCGCTACCTCTGGCGGTTGATGACTCGGCATGCGTTGTTGTACAGCGAAATGGTGACGACAGGGGCCTTGCTGCATGCGGATCCTGCCCGATGGTTGGCATTTCATCCAAGTGAACATCCACTCGCATTACAGCTTGGCGGTAGCGATCCGAGCGACCTTGCCGTCTGCGCAAAAATCGGCGAAGACTGGGGTTACGACGAGATCAACCTCAATGTCGGCTGTCCTAGCGATCGCGTTCAGTCCGGTCGCTTTGGCGCCTGCCTCATGGCGGTACCAAGGCTGGTCGCCGACTGCGTCAACGCGATGTGCAATGCTGTTCAAATTCCGGTTACCGTCAAGACGCGCATCGGCATCGATCACCAGGATTCCGAGGCCGCGCTGTGCGAGTTCGTTCGCATCGTCAACACCGCTGGATGCCAGCGATTTATCGTGCATGCCCGCAAAGCCTGGCTACAGGGTCTTAGCCCACGGGAGAACCGAGAGGTTCCGCCCCTCGATTACGCGCGTGTCCATCGACTAAAACAGCAATTCCCCGCATTGACGATCGTCATCAATGGCGGTATCAAATCACTCGCCACGGCGATCGACCAACTGCGCCACGTCGATGGCGTCATGATCGGACGGGCTGCGTATGAGCAAGCGGAATTATTGACCGAGGTCGATGCCAGAATTTTTGGCCAACCCGAGTCGGCTCGTCGTCTACTCGACATCGTCGAGGACTATCTCCCGTACATCGCCCAACAAACCCAGGCCGGTGTGCCGTTGTCCTTAATGACCCGCCACCTGCTTGGCTTTTTCCACGGTTACCGCGGCGCCAAACAATGGCGGCGGGATTTAACTCTACCAAGCGCCGCGCCGGGTCCTGGTGTGGCGATCGTGCGTAGCGCCTTGGCGCGGATGCGAGAATCAAGTGACGGGTTTTGATTGATTTGTCGGGATGTTGCGCCAAGTGACCCGCCCACCACGGCGAGCGGGCTCTTGAATGTCCTGACGATCTCGATGTCATTACAATCCTGGTCAGATAGCCAAGTCTTGTTCGCACAAGCCCTCTACAACAGGTCATCATAGTTCATGCAATGCAGCGGTCGGCTCAACCAGCGCTGAAGTTGTTTGGCCATGAAGAGCTCGAAGTCGTGCGGATGAATCGAAATGCGCAATGGCGCATGGCCGCTAATCCAAGCGGAAAACGCATTCGCGGCGCGTAGCAGCGGTTTTCGCCAGATGACATCGGCCTCGAATCCGAGCACGCCAAGACGATGCCACCGATCGTGGGCGGAATCATAAACACCGTGCAGGTATTCGTACCAACGAAATGGAATCGTTTGTAACGTGCTGCGTGGGATGCTGCCCATGGCCCAGGCCGGCGGTACATATAAACTCGGTTGCGGGAGGTGCTTGTCGTCGAACCAGGCGAAGCATTGATACAGTAATCGTTCGATGCCGATGCGATCCAGCGCGAGATGTTCGGCGACGTTGCGAGATAATAGGCGGCTATGCAAACGATGGCGCCAGCCGCGAATACGATCGACATGGTGTTGCCAACCGTGTCCAGCCAAGACATAGCCGTCATTCGTCAAGGCTTTCAGCGTAGCGAGCTCGGTTGGCGTCCAAGCCAAGCCTGGCACGACCAGCAGGGTCATGGGATGGATACCTATGGCCTGGCAACGTTTGCTCGCGGCGACGACGGCGGCAAGCGTTTCCGGCATGACATCGTGAATCGAAACCAAGGCAGGCCGCGGAGCCGTATTAACGGGGACGTTTGGCATAACGTGACAAGGTCCATAACCAGCGATTGACGCTGTATTGATTGAATTCAACACCCGCGGCGCGGGCCGTTGTCGCTTTTTCTTGCAGGACTGGCGGCGCAAGTGTCGCCAGGCGGGTAATGGCTTGGGCCACTGTCTCATCGGTTTGCATACGGAAAATCCCGCGTTCGAGCGATGCCCAATCGGCAATGCCGCAACGCTCGGATACCAGCACCAAGCGTTGTCGCACCATGCCTTCCAACGCCACCGTGCCGAACGATTCGACATGCGAGGGTAAGACCAGCAAATCGGCTTGGTCCATGGCTGCCCGCATCTGGTTTCGTTGCAACCAGCCGCAATAATCGAGGTTGCGC
>CAZWQC010000434.1:565-2126 GCA_964635785.1 uncultured Ectothiorhodospiraceae bacterium | reverse complement strand
CGGCATTGACCCGGGCGACGAAGGCCTCGGTATTGCAGAAGCTGGCCGGATCGTTGGGATTGTAACCGAAGCAGATATCGCCGTCGTCATCGGCAACCCCCTCGGATCCGCCATTGGTGGCCGGATTGCTGTCGTACCAGTTAAAGTGATCATGGGTATCGTGCAACCCACCGTCACGGGTCTTGACCTCCCAGACCAGGCCGGTGACATTGTCGCGCACGCAGGACCATTGCCCGGCGCTGGCCGGCAGGTCGTTACCCTGGGCATCGAGCTTGGTAAAGCTAAAGCCGGCGTGGCCATCGCTGGGGTCGTTGTGGGTCACGTCACGCCCGAGGCTGCAATCCTGGGCGGCGATCTCGACCCCGGTGCAGGTGGCGTTGTTGCCTTCGAAATAATCGCCGCCCCAGGTGATGCCGGTGTCGTTGAGGGGGGGGATGACGCTGCCGTTGTCGTCGTTATCAACAGGATCCGTTGCATCCACAGTGCAGGAGGCACTGCGCCGGTTGCCGCCGGCATCCACAACCGTCACTTTGGGCGCATAGAGATAAAAGCCGTTATCCAAATAACTTAGTTCCACCTCACTGACCTCGGGACCGGTGATTTTTGTCGGGGTGACGTCGGTTCCATAGCCATACCAGTGCAGCTCTATGATGTCGTTATCCGCATCCGTCACCTCTATGCCAACTACCACCGCAAGCCGATGGTTGACCGTGCAGATCAAGGATTCAATGACCGGCGGCTGGCCGTTGCTCAACGTGATGGACTGCGTTCGGGTATGGCTATAACCCAGGCCATCGTAAACGGTCAGGCTGACTTGTTTCTCTCCTGCCGTGGCATAAGTATGTTGTACGCTCTGCCCCGACCCGCTGGTACCATCGCCAAAGTCCCAGGTGTAGCTTGGGGTGGCGGCGGGATCGAGGCGGGTCTCGGAAACATCGAAGGCTGCGGTTAGGCCAGTCCGCTGGGTGAATGTAAAATCGGCGAAGGGCTGAACAGTGGCTTGGGGACGAGCATCATTGCGGGTTACGGCGATTAGGTTACCGTTGTTGTCCCAAGTGAGGTCGTAGCCGACGCCGCTTTGGCCGAAGAACAGGGAGGTGCCAAAAGGCACCAGATCGTTAATCGATTCCAATACCATGACCGTCCAACCGACTGGGTTTGATGCTTTGGCAGCCAATTTTGGCCCTAATTTGATCCATATAGTCGTCAGCGCGTGCTTTGCGCTTTCATTAATAACAGTCGATATTACTTTTGGAATCAGACAAGAATCAAAGAAACTCCTAATCACATTCCAACTATTATTTGCAGCAAACTCATCCAATGAGCTAGAACCATCCGAAAAAGCAATTGCCGAACCAATTCCTTGTAAACAACTAAATTCAGACTTTAACACGGCCAGTTGACTTGCTGTTTTTTCCAATGCCTCGCCAACGGTAGCAAAAGCAGAGCCATCCGATATAATACTCACCACACCAGTAGCATAGTTCCACGAATGCATCATCTTCAACCATGCATCAATATACCAATCCTCGCCAAAAGGAATCGTCAGCAGATATTTGTT
>CAZWQC010000434.1:0-555 GCA_964635785.1 uncultured Ectothiorhodospiraceae bacterium | reverse complement strand
CAACATTTGTGCCGCACCGCCATTGGTCAGTTTTTGAATACTGTTGGCATTGCGCGGAATAACATAGAACTTCTTGGTGCCATTGTGGTTTAGGACAACACCGCCTTGTGCATCGAAGAACTCGATGGCATAGTTGATATGGCTTGGACTACCGATGGCGTAGAGATCGTCCTGCGATTCCGAGTCAGCCATGAAGGGGGGATTGGTGATCAGGGCGACATTGCCTTCGTTATACCAAGTCCACGGTTCCTCGGCATCCCAGGGGCTGGTCCACCAGAATTTTTTATCGGTATTCGGTACAATAGGGCTGGCGGCGCGTGCCTGTCTGTTGTCTCCTTCTGCCGTTTGTTCGGCTTCCAGTTCGGCGAGATACGCGTCCAACACAGTTTGCGCCAGACCGCGGATGCGCTCGACAAGGTCCGTGTACTCCATTAATGAGTCAAGAAAATAGGGGTTGGCCTGGAAAGCGGCTTCGACCGCCACGGTCAGTTCGGCAAAATCCGGGTGTTCGGTGACTTGCGCCAGAATGGCGGTGCGATGCGGGTCTGCCAAGGT
>CAZWQC010000433.1:0-2140 GCA_964635785.1 uncultured Ectothiorhodospiraceae bacterium | reverse complement strand
CTCAATAATGGGGACAACTTCTTTAATATGTTTTTCTTCAATAGCACCAACTGGTTATTGGTCGAGGAGGCTGGCGGTTTGGTCGGCGATCTCGCCGGGGGCACCCACCATTTCGAAACCGGCGATGTGTTGGCTGCCAATCCCAAGCTGTTTCGCACGATGATTCGGTTGATACGCGATAGCCTTGCAGCGTTCGACGCACAACACGCCGAGTGATGGTCCAGGCGAGACGGGCGGCAATGAGGCTAACCCCCAAACCCTTTTCCTTCGAGCCAAGGGAAAGCCCTATCGACAAGGGCTCTTCCTTGTCTCCCGCCAACCAAACGCTATTGCCACCATGCCGGTCGAGAACAGCATGCATCTGAGCTACACCTACCTTGGTTTGGCGATTGTCGCCGAAGTCGTCGCTACCAGCGCTTTGAATGCAACGGATGGACTGACCCGCTGGCAGCCCATCGTGCTGGTCGTGCTCGGTTACGGACTGGCGTTTTTCTTTCTGTCCTTGGTGCTGCAGTCCATACCCCTTGGTGTGACCTACGCGGTGTGGTCTGGGCTTGGAATTATTCTGATCGCTATCGTCGGCGCTGTCGTGTTTGAGCAGATCCCCGATTGGCCGGCAGTCATCGGTATGACATTGATCATTGCCGGTGTCATGGTCATCCACCTGTTTTCGAACACGGTCACCCCTTAAATACCGTGGCAAACCTCAAGTTCGATGCGGTGGCCCGTAGCCTTGTCCACTCGCCAGTTTACGCTCCCAAGCCAATGCGGATTGCACGATGGCTTCTAAGTCATCGTATTGCGGCCGCCAGCCCAGAACCTCGCGAATCCGTTCGGCCACCGCAATCAACATCGGCGGGTCTCCCCCCCGCTATAGCCGTGGCCATACCCGCAATTCAAGGTCACCGAGTCCCCGCCGTTGCGTAGATAATCCAGGGCATCGAGGTGGGCGCGGGCTAAATCCTCGACATGAATGTAATCACGCACCCCCGTGCCATCGGGAGTCGGGTAGTCCGTACCGAAAATTTTCACGTTCTCCCGTCGTCCAACCGCCGCTTCCACGGCCACTTTCACCAGCAACGTCGCGCACGGCGTCGACTGCCCGATTTGGCCACTGGGATCGCATCCGGCGACGTTGAAGTACCGTAGTGCCACATACCGCAGCGCCGTTGCCGCGGCAAGATCGCGCAACATCCATTCACTCATCAACTTGGATGTCCCGTAGGGATTGATGGGTGCAAGCGGACTCTCCTCACGCGCCAACCCATCCGGGGGCATACCGTAGACCGCTGCGGTCGAGGAAAAAATAAAATGTTTGACTCCGGCCGCCTGGCAACAAGCCAACAGATTGCGCGTTGCACAGGTGTTATTCCCGTAGTATTTCAATGGATCGGTCACCGATTCCGGCACGATCGTATGCGCCGCGAAATGCAACACGGTATCGATACGATGTTCGCCGAGCAGCTTCTCCACCAACGCGGTATCCGCGGTATCGCCAACGACCAGGTCTCCGTAACGAACCGCTTCGCGAAACCCCGTGATCAAACGGTCGAGTACCACGATGCGCTCGTTGCGCTCGCCCAGCTGTCGCACCACGTGACTGCCGATATAACCGGCGCCGCCGGTTACCAAAATCGTTCGCTCGCTCATGATGTTTTGCCTTTGTCGTCGTTAGCCTATGGCCATCTGTCAGCTATCAATCGTTTCCTACGTTCTTGCATCCCTTCCCCTGCAGCAGACTTGCCTGCGAAATCTTTTGCGACAATCAATCCAAACGGGATGGCACGAGCAGGGAACTCAGGAGAAATGAGAGGCCGGGTCGGCCCCACAAGGGCGGTCCAGAATCACCCCAAAAAACACCGCCGTTGCGTCCCGATACCGCCAACCCAAATGAACACCGCATTGCCGACATAGTGCAACTTGCCAGGCACAACTCGCAAACCAAGTATGCTGCAACGTGGCCTCGCCCACACCGACACAACCGGGGGCGGTCGCGAAACAGCCGATCGCAAAGACCACTCCGGCCGGATTGGCAAATCGGTGTCGATGCGAACCTTGCTTGACCATTGCGGCTTCTTGCGAGGTAATCGCAATACCGCAAGCACAGCAACGCCACCACCTCGCCTGAGCCACCTGTTCC
>CAZWQC010000432.1:0-2141 GCA_964635785.1 uncultured Ectothiorhodospiraceae bacterium | reverse complement strand
CGCGAACCCGAAAGCACAAAGCAGGGTAACTGTTATCGCGAACAGATGCCGATATCGGGTACGATAATAAGAGCAATCGTTCATTAGGCTTCACTCATTCGGTCAGTTGTCGACGGTCATTGCAAGCAACCGTTTGCTAGTGTTCTTGGCTTGATTGCGATGTTTCAGTGGCGGCATCCAACACGGTCAGCGCACCAAGTTAGAACACAAACCCAAGAACGTACGGCAAACACTCTGTTGTCATGGTTGCAAGACGTTTCGTTTGGAACGTAACACCCTTTACAAACCCATTAAAACCACGCGTGTTTTTCGTCGACAACACTCAATTCGTTTGCATCGTCCTTGAACCTCCGCTTGCCCAAGGCCAACGAACGCGCGAGAACAAACGGCTATGGCGGGCCTAAGAGGCGATTGACGTCGACATGCTTTGGCATCAGCGCACTCGCGGCCATCGTCCGCGTTTGCCGACCCGCTGCATCGGCATTCCCCATCGCTTTTCGCGGGTGCAAAACGCCATGCCTGATCGGTTCAAGTCATCACGAAGTCGATGCAGGCTTTTGCTTTGCTCGCTTTGACCCACCAGCACCGGCCCATGGGCATTGTTGAGCGCCGCATCTCCCAGCGACTAAGATAGAGGCAAGCGCATCCAACTGTTGCATCGCTGGCGCCGACAGCTCGCTTGCATCGACGCGATGTGCGATCATTATCCCGATCTTGCCGCCGCTGCTCTGGTCGCTACCAGGGCGTCGTATTGCGGTGCGTATTGTTTCCAAGAGGTTCGATTCCCGATGCAACAACCTGTCCTCACCCGCTTTATCGCCGCATTGCTCGCGATCGACCGGTCCACCCTAAGTGACATTGCCCGCTCGGTGGCCTCATCCGATCCTTTGGCACCGATCGACACATTGGTCGTGCCGGCACTAGAGCAGATTGGGGCGCACTGGGAGCAAGGCGAAGTGTCGTTGTCTCAGGTTTATATGAGTGGGCGTTTATGCGAAGATCTCATCGGCGAATTACCGCTACCTGGTCCGTCGACATCACCGCATCGCGCCAAGCGCGTTGACCTTAACATCGGGATTTCCACGCTAGATGACTACCATGTCTTGGGGAAACGGATGGTCAGCACGGTCTTGCGCGCCGGGGGCTATCAACTAACGGATTACGGCACCGCCGACGCCGCGACGCTGGCCGAATGGGTTCAGCGTGATCGCATTCAGGTGTTGTTATTGTCTGTCCTTATGCTGCCGTCCGCGCTCAGAATCCGCCAGCTGCGCGACACCCTGACAAACGCGGGCGAACAGACCCACATACTCGTCGGCGGCGCGCCTTTCCGTTTCGATCCCAACCTTTGGACCGAGGTCGGTGCTGACGGCGTCGGCGCCTCTGCGGCCGATGCCCTGGCCCTGGTGCAAGCGGCCACAGCGAGGGTGATCACATGATCGACAAACCTCCTACCATGACCTCATTGCAACGTGTCCTGACAACCCTCGGCCAGCAAGAACCCGATCGGGTGCCGTTGTTCTTGTTATTGACCATGCACGGCGCACGCGAAGTCGGTGTGTCCATCCAGGAGTACTTTGGCGATGCCAGTCACGTGATCGAAGGCCAATCGCGCCTACGCGAGAAATTTCGCAATGACTGCTATTACGCTTTTTTCTACGCCGCAATCGAGACCGAGGCTTGGGGAGCGGATGTCTTGTACGTCGACGATGGTCCGCCCAACTGCGCCGAACCGCTCGTGCGAAATCTGGAGGACATCCGCAACCTGCAGCCGCCCAACGTGACCGACTCGCCCTGTCTGCTGCGGGTTGTGCAGGCCATTGCCGGACTACGTGCCCGTGACGCGGAAACGCCAATCATCGGGGTGGTCATGTCGCCCTTCTCGTTGCCGGTCATGCAACTTGGCTTCGAACCGTACCTAGCCGTGTTGCTCGAACGCCAGGACCTCTTCGCCCATCTGATGCGGCTCAACGAGGCATTTTGTGTAGCCTGGGCCAACGCCCAGTTGGCGGCTGGCGCCACCGCGATTTGTTATTTCGATCCGGTCGCTTCCACGACCATCTGTTCCCCGCAGGAGTTCCGTCGCTTCGGTCACCCCGTGGCTTGTCGCACGATCGCCGCGATCCAAGGCCCCGTCGCCA
>CAZWQC010000431.1:0-2142 GCA_964635785.1 uncultured Ectothiorhodospiraceae bacterium | reverse complement strand
CTATCAAACGACTGACCGGCCAAAACCCCAGCCAACAACCGCATACCGGTCCCGGCATTACCAAGGTCCAATGCCACCACCGGCGCTTGCAGGCCATGCAAACCCCGTCCGTCGATGACCACGCGCCCATCCGTCGGCCCCTTGATCGTCACCCCCATCGCGGCAAACGCACGCAACGTGGCCAGACAATCTTCCCCGGCCAAGAAACCATCGACCTCGGTCCGACCGTCGGCCAACGAACCCAACATGATACTGCGATGGGAGATCGACTTGTCTCCCGGTACCCGCAGGCAACCCCTTAAACAGCCACCGGGCTCAACTCGAAACGCCGTCGCCGTACTCATGCTGGCTTACCCCCTTGGTAAAACCGATCTCGCGCGGCTTTGGCGCGGCTGAACATTTCCATTAAGACCTCCCCATCGGAATTGGCCACCGCTTGTTCCAACCGCCACATGTCATCCCGGAAATGCTCAAACATCACGCCCAAAGCCGCTCGATTGGCCAGACAAATGTCCCGCCACATACGTGGATCGCTTGATGCAATACGGGTGAAGTCACGGAATCCCCCTGCGGCATAACGAAAAATCTCCTCCGCATCGCCCAACCGGGCGAGGCTATCGACCAACGCAAACGCCAGCATGTGCGGCAAATGACTGGTTGCCGCGAGCACTTCATCGTGATGCTGGACCGCCATTTCTTCGACATTCGCCCCAGCGACCAACCACATCTTTCGTACCAACGCGACGGCGTCCGGATCGGTTTGCGGCAACGGGGTTAAAATCACGCGATGCCCCTGGTACAACTCGGCGGTGGCGGCTTGCACGCCGCTACGTTCTTTCCCAGCGATGGGATGGCCCGGAACGAAACGTGCCGGCAGATAACCAAACGCGCTGGTCACGTCGGCAACCACACTGCCCTTGGCGCTACCGACATCGGTCATGATCGCGTCGTCGGCAAGACCGGGGCGCAACGCCGTCATCACGGAGCCGACACTGCCCAACGGAACAGCCACGACCACGCAATCGGCACCGCGCACAGCCGCTGCCGCGTCGACTTCGAACCGGTCGATGACCCCCATGGCGACGGCTTGTTCCAGATTGTCCCGATTGCGTCCAAAACCGACAATGTCCTGGCAATACCTGGATCGACGCAGCGCCAGTGCCAAGGAGCCTCCCATCAAACCGACCCCGATGATGGCCAAGCGATTGATCATACGCCCATCACCTTGGCCAGCGCCGCAAGGAAACGCGCGTTCTCGGTCGGCAAGCCGATGCTCACCCGCAAATGATTTGGCAAACCATACCCCCCGATAGGACGGACGATGACGCCCTCGCGCAACAGCCCCTGGTAGACCGACTCAGCCGGACCGTTGCACTCGACACAGACAAAATTCCCAACCGACGGCAAGAACCCGATGCCGAGTTCGCCTAAGCCCGCGCAAACCTGCACCATGCCTTCACGATTTAACCGCGCACTGGCGGCCAGGTGCTCACGATCCGCCAACGCCGCCGTCGCTGCCGCCTGGGCGAGTGAATTCAAGTTGAACGGTTGGCGCACACGATTAAGCAAATCCGCCACCGCTGGATGCGACAACGCGTACCCCACCCGCATCCCGGCCAGACCGTGAATCTTGGAAAACGTGCGCGTCACGATCAAGTTATCGAAATCGTCCAACCACGTGCTCGCGTCCGGGTAATCCGGCTCATCCACGTACTCGATATAGGCCTCGTCGATCACCACGATCACATTGCGCGGAATTTCGCACAGCAGCCATTGCACTTCGCTACGCGTCAGCCACGTTCCCGTTGGGTTGTTCGGATTGGCAATAAAGACCACCCGCACCGCATCATTGACCGCCGCCAGCAATGCCGCTGGATCGTGCCCGTACGGCTTTGAGCTGGCGGCATCCAAAGCACCGGCGATACGCGATTCCGCGCCAACCGCTTGGCTCACCAAGTAGTAGACGGCGAACGCGTGCCTGGCGAACACGGCAGCTCGTCCGGGCCCCAAAAACACCCGCCCGATTAAGTCGAGCACATCGTTGGAACCGTTCCCCAAGGTGATCCGGTCCGCCCGAACCCCAGGCAAAGTCCTGGTCCACATACAGACGGTTCCCCATTTGGTTTGGATCAGTGGGATCGT
>CAZWQC010000430.1:0-2152 GCA_964635785.1 uncultured Ectothiorhodospiraceae bacterium | reverse complement strand
CCCCTGCGCCTGCTTTACTCGCACCTTCGCCAGGTTATGCCGTAGCCACATCAGCCAGTCATGCATCCCGTCACCGGTCGTTGCGGAAAGCGCAATCACCGGCGCGGGATTGGCTAACCGCCGCAAACACGCTTGCGCGCGCTCGCCACTGAAATCGGTCAGCACCGGCAACAGATCGGTTTTCGATATGACCATCACATCGGTCGCACGGAACATGACGGGATATTTCGCGGGTTTGTCGTCGCCTTCGGTCGTCGACAGCAACGTCACATTGGCATGCTGGCCCAGATCGAAACTTGCCGGACAAACCAGGTTGCCGACATTTTCGATGAACAGCACGTCGACCTCGTTCAAATTCATCTCATGTAAGGCATTGTGAACCAAGTGCGCGTCGAGGTGACAAGCCGTGCCCGTATTGATCTGCACCGCCATGACCCCCGCCGCACGAATGCGCTCGGCGTCGTTTTCGGTCTCAAGATCACCTTCGATGACCGCAATCCGAAACTCGTCTTGCAACGCGGCAATCGTCGCTTCCAACAACCGTGTCTTGCCGGCCCCCGGCGACGACATCAGATTCACGGCCAACAGCCGATGCCCATTGAAATGCGCCCGATTATGTTCGGCCTGGTGGTCATTTGCCTGCAACAAACCCGCAAGCACCTCCACCGTCTTTGCGTTCGCTTCGACCATTTGCCGATTGCCCGGCGTCACATTACAGCCACAGGTATCGCACATTCGCCATTCCTCCTCAATTTACGATCAGCTCGACACTCGCGAGCAACAGTTCATCTCCACTGATCACCTCGGTATGCCAATCTTGGCATTTGGCGCAAAGCAAACGGTTGACGGTGGCTTCCGATTCCGCCCCGCAGCAGTGGCAACGTACCCGAATCGGCAACGTCGTCAGTACCAGCGCGCTCCCGGCTGCCACCGTATTCGCTTGCGCAATCGAAAACGCTTGTTGCAACAGCTCGGGTTCGACACCGGACAATGGCCCGATTCGTACCGTGATGGACGCGACGGCATCGGCCTCATTGGCCTTCACCAGCGAGGTCACTTGATCGAGCAACGCTTGACAAATCGATAACTCGTGCATTAACCCCTTTACCATGCAAACTCATGTAATCGCCACATCCGCCGAACCGCCACCGCAGCGAACAGTCTATTGACAACAACCGAGCTGCGGGCCGACCCAGGTAACGCGGTTCATCCGACCCAACCGACCCAGACGAGACCACACCATGTCCGAACTGCGACGTCGCCGTCTTGCGACGACATTTCGTCTTACGACAGCAACCCTTGCGCTTATCACCTTCTTTGGAGTATCGCTCATGCGTCTGAATTTCGCGACCGCCAGCGAAACACCCCTACTGGGCCAACCCGCACCTTCGTTCACTCTGCCCGATCAAGCAGGCGAGGTCAAAAGACTGTCCGACTACCAAGGGAAATGGGTAGTCTTGTACTTCTACCCGAAAGACGACACACCCGGATGCACCACCGAGGCCTGCAATTTCCGCGACGACATCATGCAGATCCGAGCGCTTGGCGCGGAGGTTCTCGGCGTGAGCACCGACTCGACTCGTCGTCATGAGAAATTTGCCACCAAACACAAGCTCCCCTATCCATTGCTAGCGGACACGGAGGGCAAAGTCGCCGCAAGCTATGGTGCCATCGGTCATTTCGCTCTCATCAAGCTCGCCAAACGACATAGTTTCATCATCGATCCCCAAGGCGTCTTGGTCAAGATCTATCGAGACGTCAAACCGGCACGCCATAGCGATGAAATTATCGCCGACCTAAAGGCGCTGCTGGCCGAGGCATCTTGATCGGCAGACTGACGACCTCATGTCGTAACGCAGCGGTTTGCGTTACGACAGCGCAAATCGGTCACATGCTCCGACCCCAAATGGATGTCCGGCATGACATATGGCATGACATATGGTTATTAACGAGAACACACGCAACCGGTCCGTATCGCCATGGGCTGAGTACCGCCAATCGCTCATGGCCCAAAGTCCAAACCGTGCCGCCACTCGCATCGAGGCAAAAAAGTCTTGACAGACGCAATCAGCGCACTATACTACCCCGATAATTTGCTGCGGGAATAGCTCAGTTGGTAGAGCACAACCTTGCCAAGGTTGGGGTCGCGAGT
>CAZWQC010000429.1:0-2163 GCA_964635785.1 uncultured Ectothiorhodospiraceae bacterium | reverse complement strand
CGGCTGGCCCTGCTCATCGCGCAGCATATACTTGCCCCAGCCGGTTTCCAGCGCCGCT
Source organism: uncultured Ectothiorhodospiraceae bacterium (assembly GCA_964635785.1). GTDB lineage: Bacteria > Pseudomonadota > Gammaproteobacteria > CAYFSA01 > CAYFSA01 > CAYFSA01. Next base: position 2,105 of record CAZWQC010000429.1, on the reverse strand, counting down.
TGGGCCAGGATTGCCGCGGGGGCAACGCCGAGGTGTTGTCCTGCCGATTGCGCATAAGGCCAGAGCCCTTCAATAAACGCCCGCGGATCGCCCGAGCACCAATCGGTGCCCACCTCGGCGACAGTGGCATTCGAGCCAGGAACGGTCGGCTGACTCAACTGGCCTTGCAACCGAACCGGTCGTGCCGAGAGCACCGATGCCCCCGCGTTCAGGTCATCGCCGAACGATTCATCGGAAGGCGAGATAACCCTGCCATGCCAAGGCTTATCGACCGGGTAAGACGGTGTCACGGCAGCGTCCTTGCGCACACCACTTGCTTCCTTGCGCTCGGTATCGACGGTGACCTCTTGTTGTAACTGCCGCAACACCATCTCGGCGATACCAATACCGTCGCTGTGTTTGGCCAGTTCGAGACTGATCTGTTTATCGAACAGTTCCTGATAGAAATCCATGCGCGGTCCAGCAAATAATCCGCTTGCCGGCGTGGCATCGCGCATTGACTTCAGCATCATTTGCAGGAACAGGGCTTCGAACTGTACGGCCGCCTCGCGCAACGCCCGGGCATCGCCTTGGCCTGCCTGTGCCCGCAATTCGGTCAATTGCGCCAAATTGCTATAAAGGCCGGTCGTCTGCGTTGTCGAGGTCATGACGATGCCGCCAATCCGGTTAGATAACGATCAGTTCCGCGTGCAAGGCACCGGCCTGTTTCAATGCCTCCAAAATAGCCTGCAGATCGCCTGGCGCCGCGCCGACTTGGTTGACGGCCCGCACGATTTCATCCAACGTCACGCCGGGTGCCAACAAAAACATCGGACTGGCTTCGCGCTCGATCCCGATTTCACTATTGGCAACGGTTGCCGCCGCGGCATCCGTAAAGGGCGCTGGTTGTTCCACCGTCGGGTTTTCGTCGATGGTCACGGTGAGACTGCCATGGGTAATCGCGGCCGGGGACACCTCCACCCCACTGCCTATCACAACAGTCCCGGTGCGCGCATTAAAAACCACCCGAGCCGGTGCTCGCGCCTGAATCTCCAAATTCTCGACTAGGGAAATAAACGCAACCCGCTGATTCGGATCCATCGGTGCACGAATGCGAATCGACGCAGCATCCACCGCTCGCGCGGTATCGTTACCCAGTAAGTCATTGATCTGTTTAACCAAACGCACGGCGGTAGTAAAATCGGGCCGATTGAGATTGACCGTCAAATGACTGCCTTGGTCGAAGCCACTGCGAACCTCCCGTTCTACAGTTGCGCCATTGGGAATTCGACCGACGCTCGGTACGTTGACCATCACCCGCGAGCCATCGGCACCTTCCGCACCGAAACCACCCACCACGAGATTACCTTGCGCCATGGCGTACACCTGGCCGTCGGCCCCTTTCAACGGCGTCATCAACAAACTGCCGCCGCGTAAACTTTCCGCATCCCCGATCGAGGACACCGTCACATCGATGGTTTGCCCCGGTTTTGCGAACGGTGGCAAGGTCGCGTGAACCGAAACCGCGGCAACATTACCCGGTGTCGGATTGACATTGGCCGGTAGATTGATGCCATATCTAGCCAACATGCTTTTCAAACTTTGCACCATGAACGGCGCAGCGTTATTGCCGTCGCCAGTATCGTTCAAACCCACCACCAGGCCATAGCCGAGAAGCTGATTATCCCGCACACCGGCAATACTCGCCAAATCTTTGATGCGCTGCGTTGCGTAAAGCCCCGGCGTTGCCAGGGTAAACAGAAGCACAATCGTGCCCAAGAAAACAAATTTTAGCCAAGTCACGATACAAATCCTCTCATACCAACCAACGTAGGCCGGATAAGCGATAGCGCATCCGGCAACCCTAACGCGCGCCTCACACTGTACTAATTTAGCCTCCCCCTTGGCGGGGGAGGCCGCGTTGACCTAGGCCGGATAAGCGATGGCGCATCCGGCAAAGCATGTCGGATGATTGCCTCGGTTAGCGGTCTACCCTACACATTCTGATTCAAGAACTGCAACATCTGATCCGCCGTCGACACCGCTTTGGAATTCATCTCAAACGAACGCTGGGTCTCGATCATATTCACCATTTCCTCGACGGTCTTGACATTGGATGTTTCCAA
>CAZWQC010000428.1:0-2215 GCA_964635785.1 uncultured Ectothiorhodospiraceae bacterium | reverse complement strand
TGTGCATTGCCTCCCCCGGAGGGGGAGACAATATCTGGTCTTAATGATTCCGAAATGCTCAAGTTATTTTAGGTTCATTCCTTAACGCATCGCGTCGTGCAAGTTTGCGTAAGTCCCGGCGCCCAAGCTTGGCCCAAAATTTGCTAGCAAAGGTTGACTGGGTCGTTTTGGTTGTGACCGCTCGACCGATCGTCTCATCAGCGAAAACAGAATGCCATCAGCACAAGATGATGGAAACAACTGACAAGGTTGTGCTGCAAACAACTAATCCTGTTTGTTTGTCAGCTCTGCAAACTGCACCGCTTCTGCTGCCAAGGTCAGCCCGTAACGGGTACGCGGTCGGCGACCGCTGGCCTGAATCAGATACGGGTTGGCCAGGGTCGCGCCAAGACGTTGGGTTAACGTCGAATTCACACGAGACTTGCGTTCGTCGAAATATTCCGGGGTCATACCATTTGCGAGTGCCTGTTCGACTCGTTCACGTTCCCCGGACAAGTCATCGGTGATGCGGTGATACTCATGCAGGTACTGTTCGGTAACGTCTTCGCTATCCCAGCGCACAGCATGTAGCCCTTGTTGTCGGCGCCGTGCCATCATCGCGTAGAAGGCAAAGTTCGTTGGCGGTAATTCAATGATTTCACCGGCTGCCTGGATACACCGGGTAGCGCAGTCGATGACTAACCGTGGTGGTTCCAAGGCGTGTTGTGCTGTCAGGACGGTTTCGCCGAAGGTGGCTTGGCCGTTCAAGAGCCGATCGGGTAAGCCGTCTCGCAGGCGAACAAAGGGAATTTGGGCGAGCGTGACTTCGGCGGCTTGCGTGTCGACCAGTTTGTTATCCCGTGTTGTAATGACCCGTGGATAGGGTGTGGGGTAGAAAAAATCCCAGCTCATTTCATACGGTTCGGAAACCAGAACATGCGACAGGCGATCCTGTGGCCGGGCAAATAGCGACAGCGCATAGCCGGCATAATAGCCCATGGTTTTACGCCCCCCGGCGAGAGAGACATGCAGGGCGCAGTTGGGGTCCGCGGTGAGATCCCGGATCGTCTCGGCCAGGCAGTCAGCGACGTGGACATTATCCTGCCGGCTGCGGATATCGCTTAAGGCTTGACCATCCGATGTGGTAACGACCTGGATATGATCGGTCGTGAAGTCGATCGGGGGTAGGGCGTAATCGTGCAACAAACGGGTAAACCAGCCAGGTTCTTGGGAAAGGAGACTCAATCGTGCCCGCTCAGCGCCTTCGGAAGTCGTAAGTAGACGGACTTCGGTCGGAATAAATGTGGGTTCTTCCTGTACGGCAAGCGCATATAAGGTTTCAGTCACGATTTGCGGCGACAGTCCCGCAATCGCCAGCAGCACGCGACGTGGATAAGTTGAGGCATCTCGTACCATGTGTTTGGGTCGCTCAAGTAATTACACAGTTTAGGGCTCACTTCGGACGCCCCACCCAATACCTTTGCCACCAATCCCGCGGGGGCAATTCAGCCAATTTAATGGCAGTGAAGCGGAGCCCGGGAGCGAGCAAAATTCACTCTCGCAACGCGGCAATCGCGGCCTTGCGCTCTCTTTTTCTTTGGCTGTTGCCCCAACCCACATAGCCATAGATCGCCTCGATCAAGTCTGCCAGTGCCTGGCGTTCAGGTTGGGGCCAATCTCTGCCCTGTGTGAGGAGTTGTTTGACTCTCGCCATGTATTCGCCACCCGCCTCCGGTTTCTGGCTATTCTGTTGGAAATCAGCCAGCGTTTCCTGTAATTCGCGTAAAGTCTTTTGCTCGTCGGTCAGTGATTCACTGATCACCATATCTTCCAATCTCTTGGTTTCAGTTGCATTCTCTCGCATCTGCCCATACCCCACCGCCGTTTTTGCCCCGGCCCCCAGCCAATCCAAGGCGTCTTTCAGCGCCGCGAAGACCTCGCGCAAGGCCGCGGTGTGCTCGGCATCTGGCCGACGTGGGGCAATGCCGAACAGGAGCTTGGGTTTGCTCGCCACCAAGAAGGGCACCGGAACCGGGGCATGCCAGTCAGCCGGGACCTGGGTTGGATTTTGGCGCCAATTTCGCACCTGGCCACCGTCTTGGTACCAATCGCCTTGATGTGGGGTCATGACATCGGCGCGAAGTTGTACCGGTTCGATGGGTAGGGCATCGAAGAAGATGAATTGCCCCGCTTGTTCCTTGCCTTTTTCTTGCGTGCCAAACCAGGTGTTCAGCCG
>CAZWQC010000427.1:0-2227 GCA_964635785.1 uncultured Ectothiorhodospiraceae bacterium | reverse complement strand
GCCGAGATGCCAAACACTTCCGGCCGCCTCGGATCGGCATCGATGTCGCACCAGTTCACCCGTGCGGCGCGATCGAGCTGCCGATACCACCTCACCTCTCTTGCGCACAGCGGACAGCCACCGTCGAAGAACATGATGGGCCGATTGTCGATTGCTGCGACTGACCCACCCGCACCGCAGGTCTGCGTCTTGTTCAATAACATCATCGTACATCACTCCGTTGGCGCTGGGACGCCTGCACCGGCGGCATCGCCATCGGCCGGGAAAGCCTCGGCAATCCGCTCGCGTCGATAGGCAAAAATGCGATCGACATCGCGATGAACTTTCCAACCCGCCGCGACATGACCCAAGCCGCTGCCCGGCACACGATACCGGATGACATCGCGCATCAGCGTCCCCTCCCCAAGCGGCGCGAACTCGTGCGTATGATGCCAGGTTTGATAGGGTCCTTTGGTTTGGGTATCGACAAACCGTTCCGGCGGCTCGAACGACTCGATCAAGGACCGCCACCGAACCGGGACACCATGCAGTTTGAGCTTGTAATCGATATGCGTACCGGCGCCAAGACTCGGCGTGTCCATCCCGAGCACCTTGAAGCTAAGCCACGGCGGGGTGATCGCTTCCAAGTTCATGGTGTCCTCAAAGAAAGGAAACAACGCCTCGCGAGGTCGCGGGATGTACTGCTCAAAGATTCGCAGTTGCTCGAACGGGCGCAGCCGCGGCAACGCGGCCTGAAGCGCCGCTTTCAGCTCCGCATAGCTCCACGTGAAACCGGCATCCATCAAGCGCTTGGGCAGCACCCGCGTACTGGCCAGAAGGAAACTCGACATCTCGCCGAGCCCCAGTTTCAACACCGGTGCCGGAACCTTGGGTAATTGCCAGGTGCCGTAATGCTCGGCCAACAACTGCGACAGCGTTTGATTGGTCTGTGGCGCCGGGCTTGTCGCATTGTACGCACCCGTTGCGCCCGCCGTTTCAAGTGCCCACACCAACATGCGCACCAAGTCTTCGCGATGAATCCAGCTCATCCATTGCTGCCCAGAACCCAACGCAGCACCGTAACCATCCCGAAACGGCGGCGCCATCTTCGCCAGCGCCCCATCCCCCTGATCCAATACCACCCCGATCCGAAACGCCACCACGCGCGGACCGTTGGCCGCAAACAACTCGCGTTCCCAAGCGATGCTCAATTGGGCAAGATAATCATCGCCCGCCGAGCTATTCTCGTCGAGGGTCGCCGCACCGCAGTCCCCGTAATAGCCAATCGCAGACGCCCCAACGAGCACGGCGATCGGCCGATCCTTGAGAGATTCGACCAAGTGTCGCGTTCCCTCAATGCGGGAATTCCAAATCCGTTGCTTCACTTGACTTGACCAACGTCGGCTGGCAATCGACTCACCGGCCAAGTGAATGACCGCCGTGACACCGTCAAGCGCTGCTGCCGGCACCGGTTCGATTTCGCTGTTCCAAGCAAAGACTTCACAAGGGTAGGGTAGTCGGGTGGGATCGGGGCGACGCATTAACGCGTTGACCGAGTAACCGGCTCGGGTCAGCACAATGCCGAGCTGGCGACCAACAAAGCCGCTCGCACCGGTAAGCAGTACTTTCATCAAGCAATCTCCAAACGAGTGAGAAGAAAGTTGGCAAGCACGATACAACCGACTTGCTCAGGTGGTTGGTTCGATCACCGCCACCGGCTTCGGTTCCAGCACAAAGTAACGCCGCAGCAGCGGTCGTTACATCATGACCGCCGGCATCACCCAATCAAGGTTTGGTTTGTCGTCGCGGTCATCGCCGTTTGGCCGATCGGCTCGCTCGCCGACCTAACGGTAGAAAACGATCCAAGCGCACTGGCCCTGTTGCCGCCGGGTTATCCGGTTGAGCGGGTGCCGGTGGATGCAACGCAATACCCGTGGCGCACGATCGGTCGCGTCAGTCTGTTGGGTGGCCGTCACTATTGTACCGGCACCCTGATCGGCCCGGCCAAGGTTCTGACGGCCGCTCATTGTGTTTGGCCGCTGCGCAACCATCCACACGAAGTGCATTTCTTAGCAGGGTTTGAGCGCAGCGACTATCTGGCTCATGCGCGTGCTGCCGGTTTCGTATTTGCACCCACGTACCACCACGCAAACCAACCGGCGCAGGCGCTCACGGCCGATTGGGCCATCATCGAACTGGACACACCGATCGGCACTGACGTGGGTTATCTGCCCTGGCGCCGCTTCGG
>CAZWQC010000426.1:1762-2231 GCA_964635785.1 uncultured Ectothiorhodospiraceae bacterium | reverse complement strand
TATTGTCACACGGGGGCCTCTTTGTATCAGCTCTCGGTCGGCCGGGGACTCAGTGAATTGGCCGAGCATGCATTCGACCGACTGCGTCTGAGCGACGATTTCGTGCCTGATCAGTGGTTGGTTCAACGTTGGGCGGAGCCTGTTGGGAATGGTGTCACACCGCAGTCGGCGCAAAGGGCCGAGCGAGGCCGCACTGAACTGTGGCGGGGTGAGATGGCCGCGCAGACAACAAGACAGATGGGTGGCGATGCGGTGATGCACGACCATCGTTCGGCGCTGTCGCCGAATATGGCGGCGAAGTGGCGTAGCTTGTTGACGATCAAGGCATTGCGCAAGCGAAAAGACATAGCCTGGGCCGAGCCGAATTATCGAGTTCAGGCCCTCGCTGTGCCGAACGATACGTTCTACCCGCTGCAATGGCACTATGACACGATCAGTTTACCCCTGGCTTGGGATCTGGCGGACGGCA
>CAZWQC010000426.1:0-1752 GCA_964635785.1 uncultured Ectothiorhodospiraceae bacterium | reverse complement strand
GGTGGCCGTGGTGGATACAGGTGTTCGGTTGGCACACGAAGATCTCAAAGGTCGACTGACCAGTGATGGGTATGATTTTATTTCCGAGCCGGAGATTGCCCTGGATGGCGACGGTATTGATGACGATCCGACCGACGTGGGCGATCGGGCGAACGTCGGGGCGAGTTCGTTTCACGGCACGCACGTGGCCGGTACGATCGCTGCGGCGAGCGATAACGCGGTCGGTGTAGCGGGGGTCGCACCGGCGGCACGGGTGATGCCGGTGCGTGTCCTTGGATTGGGTGGTGGGACCGTGTACGACGTGCTGCAAGGTGTGCGTTACGCTGCCGGTCTGGCCAACGATTCGGGAATACGACCCGAGCGTGCGGCCGATATCATCAATCTCAGTTTGGGTTCGCCTTATGCAAGCCAAGCCGAAGCGCTGTTGTTCGAGCAGTTGGTCGGTCAAGGGATTATCGTGGTTGCCGCCGCGGGCAATGAAGGTCGCAGCCTGCCGTTTTATCCCGCCGCCTATCCGGGCGTGATCTCGGTCAGCGCGGTCGGTCCAACAGAGCAGCTTGCACCCTATTCCAACTACGGAAACACAGTCGATATCGCGGCACCGGGCGGTGATTTTGCCCAGGATGTGAACGGTGATGGCAATCCGGATGGTGTGTTGAGCACGGTAGCGGACGATAGCGGAAGGGTGATCCGGGATGGCTACGCTTTTCTCCAGGGTACGTCGATGGCCGCACCGCATGTGGCTGGGGTGGCTGCCTTGATGAAATCCATCGATGCCAATCTCGATGCGGCGCGGTTCACCGCGTTACTTGAGGACGGGCAGCTGACCTTGGATATCGGTGCTGCTGGCTGGGACAATCGATTCGGTTACGGCTTGATTGACGCCTATCGCGCAGTGAACGCTGCGCTGGTTGTCAATGAGTTGCCGGCGTCGCTGCAAGTCCTACCGAAACAGGTCAATTTGGGTAGCCTGGCGACGCAGGCCGAGTTGCGAGTGAGCAATGTCGGTGGTGGCGAGCTCACCCTGGAATCGATCTCGACCAGCGCTCAGTGGTTGTCCGTGACTCCGATGACCATCGACGAAGCGACCGGCCTGGGTACCTATTTGTTGGCGGTGGACCGCATAGGGTTGGCGACCGGACCGCATCGGGGGTTAGCGACGTTTGTGAGTGGGGACGGTGAAACGGTACAAACGGTGGAGGTATTGATCGAGGTGATCGAGGGCCGACGCGACGATACCCTGGGCATCTTATATGTATTGTTGATTGATAGTGAAACGGGCGAGGGAGTGGTGCAGACGACGACCTTGCCCGTGAACGGAACCTATACGTTCAATTTGGACGGCGTGCCGGTGGGACGGTATCGGTTGGTTGCCGGCAGTGACATGAACAACGACGGGTTCGTGTGCGATACCGGGGAGGCGTGCGGGAGCTATCCGAACGGCGGAAGCTATGCGGTTGTCGACGTGACCGATGATCGCAACGACCTTGACTTCAGTGCAGCCTATGGTAGCCACCGTTTCGGCTCCAGTCAGGCCGCTAACGCCAACGGGGATCGGCCCGAGATTCCGATTGAAAAATCTGCACGACAACTTAAGCGAGGTTACTGATGCCCACACTCAAGGCGCTGATTTTTGATGTGGATGGCACATTGGCGGATACCGAACGGGATGGCCACCGGATCGCATTCAACCAGGCGTTTGCCGACAGTGGTCTCGCCTGGCAGTGGTCAGTGGCAACCTATGGTGAGTTA
>CAZWQC010000425.1:0-2267 GCA_964635785.1 uncultured Ectothiorhodospiraceae bacterium | reverse complement strand
TGGTGCATCTCCCGCGCAGCCTGCTCCATCGGTTGCGCATGTCGCCGGTCAGCTGCACGCGGCCTTCAGCGAAGGTGCCGGTTTGAAATCGAACACATTTACGTCCGATGCTGCTGCCTTGGCCTGGTTTCGGCAGCTCGGGCGCATTGTGCACGTCGTTACCCAAGGCACCTTGGAGGTTCTACAAGCGCGCTCGAATTTGAAAAGCGAGTTTCGTTTGTCGCAAACAATCGTCAGGGCAGCCCAGAACAACCCACTCAAATTTACCGTCGACGCGCAGGTTGCGCTAAACCAGTTGTTCGAAGAAAACCGCCCCGGGTTGATGAATCCGGAGGCCGCATTTGCCGAGGCCATGCAAGACATCAAAGCGCATGAGATGGCGGTCGTTGCCGGTATGCGTGCGGCTTTTGAATGTTTGCTGGATCGCTTCGATCCTGCCAACGTCGAAGCGAAATGCAAGACGCAAGGCAAACTTGGCGGTGGTATCGGTCTTGGTGGCAAGACTTGGCAGTGCTATAAACAATACTTCGACGAATTCAAGGCGAACGCCAACGATGACTTTCAAGGGATCTTTGGCTCGGATTTCGTCCGTGCTTATGAAGAGCAAGTTCGCCTGCTGGCCGCTCGCTCGCGTGAGACGAGTCGCAATGGCCCTGGGTAGTCTTGACGCCAATCATTGCCAGGGCTGGCATACTCGCCCGCTGGCGGCTGCGAAAAGGAACTTCCGCGGTGTTCGGATGGATGCCACCGAACACCGCGTACGATCGATTTTCCCGGAAGTTGTTAGCGTCTTGTCTTGGTGGTCCGCAAAATCCTGCCAATCATTATTAGCGTCAAGACGCCGTACCGAGGGCTTTCGGGAAAAATTATACTCACTCAATCACGAATAGGGTTCACAGACATGTCTTGGGTTGGCAGAGTCGTATGGTCGGAGGGGATGTTTCTTCGCCAACAACATTTCCAGCAGCAAACGCGCTATTTCGAGCACTTACTGGAAGACCGCTGTCGTTCGTTGACGCCCTTCGGCTGGGGACTGACCGCGGTTCGCATCGATTCTGACCAGCTGGCAGCAGGAAAAGTCGCGATCGTTGAGGCCAGCGGAATCTTTCCCGACGGTACCCCGTTCGCTTTACCGAAGCATGATGCCCCTCCGCCTGCACTCGATATCCCTGAAAATACACACAATATCGAACTGTTCTTGGGTTTGCCGATTCGCCGCGAGGGTGTCACCGAGATTGCCCACGAAGGTGCGCTGACGCCAACCCGTCAACAAGTGAAAGAGATCGAGGTGCGCGATGTGTGCGCAGCGCAGAGTCGAACGGCGACGATCACCGTTTCGAGTCTACAATTGCGGCTGTTGACCAGTGACGAGGAGCGAGGCGACTTTTCCTGCCTCGGTTTGACTCGAATCATCGAAACTCGCAGCAACCGGGAAATCGTCCTCGACGAGAACTATATTCCAAGCGTGCTGACCTGCCGTGCCTCGCCCCGCTTGGCGGGTTTTATCGAAGAAGCGCATCGCTCGGTTCGTCATCGCAGTGAAGCCCTCGCTGGACGCGTGGTGGAAGCGGGTCGCGGGGGTACTGCGGAGATTTCCGACTTCCTCTTGCTGCAAGCGGTAAATCGGTATCTCCCGGTGTTGGCGCATTACGGTGATGGTGCCCACGTTCACCCGATTTCCGTGTATGAAACGCTGCTCAGTATGGCAGGGGAGTTAGCAACCTTTACCCGGAGCGAAAAGCGACCGGAGAGCTTTGCGGCCTATCGTCACGACAATCTCCAGGCGACATTCGAACCGGTGATGCGTGAACTTCGCCAAGCCCTGAGCATGGTGCTCGATCGCAACGCCATTCCCATCCCATTGCAAGAACGCAAGTACGGGGTGCGGGTTGCCTCGGTATTTGATCGCAAACTACTGCTCGATGCGAGTTTCTGCTTGATCGTGCGGGCGGATATGCCGGTCGAGGAATTGCGGCGAGTATTTCCCACTCAAGTCAAGATCGGACCTGTCGAGAAAATTCGAGATTTGGTCAATTTCGCATTGCCGGGAATTCTACTCCGGCCGTTACCCGTTGCACCGCGACAGTTACCGTTTCGCAGCGGTTCGGTGTATTTCGAGCTGGACCGCGCCAGCGAGTTTTGGCAACAACTGCACAATTCCGGCGGGTTCGCGATTCACGTGAGTGGCGATTTTCCCGGGCTCGGTATGGAATTTTGGGCGATTAGAGAGTAAACCGATATGGCCGATGAATATAAGTCCCAAGCTG
>CAZWQC010000424.1:0-2290 GCA_964635785.1 uncultured Ectothiorhodospiraceae bacterium | reverse complement strand
GCGCCCACGCGGCACGGAAGTCGGTTTGATTTTGCTTGGGATTGGTGCGGATCGGCCAACCTTGTTGGCTGCGTTGCTCGCCGATCCACGCTTGCGAGAAACGCTCTCGACCCAAGCCATCGAGACCGAGTTCGGCGCCGAGGTCGCTCGTTTGGTCCGCAGCACCCACTGGCTCAACACGTTCAAAGATTGCGGCGACGGTGATTTGAGCGCACCACAGCAGGCAGAGGGCTTACGGCGTTTGTTGTTGACCATGGTCGAGGATATGCGGGCGGTATTGATCAAGCTCGCGTTCCGGTTACAGCGTTTACGCCTGGCTAAACACGCCGATGAAACCACGCGCCGCTGCATCGCAAGGGAAACGTTGGATCTCTATTCACCATTGGCGAATCGGTTAGGGGTCGGGCAGTTGAAATGGGAACTCGAAGACCTCGCCTTCCGCTATCTGGAACCAGCCGCGTACAAGGGCCTGGCGAAACAGCTCGAGCAAACCCGCAGCCAACGCGAAGCGGATGTGGAGGCCTTCAAGGACGAACTCCGGGAGGCGCTACGTGCCGAGGGAATCACTTGCGAGGTCATGGGGCGACCCAAACATATTTATAGTATTTGGCGCAAGATGCAGCGCAAGAACATGAACTTGGAAGACCTCTACGATTTACGCGCCGTCCGGGTGGTGGCGAATCGTATTGCCAATTGCTATGAGGCACTTGGCGTCGTCCATGCCCGATGGCGCCACATTGGCAGCGAATTCGACGACTACATCGCCCATCCCAAGGCCAATGGCTATAAATCGTTGCATACCGCGGTGATCGGTGCGCACGGCCGGGTTTTCGAAGTACAGATTCGCACGCATGAAATGCACGAGTTCTGCGAGTACGGCGCGGCCGCACATTGGCAGTACAAAGAAGGCGGGGACTACGACGAAGCCCTGCAACGTGCAGTCGGGAGTCTGCGTCGACTGCTCGAGGATCCGCAGGACGACGATGACATGCTCGCCAACTTGCAGTCGGACGTTTTTGCCGACCGCGTGTTCGTATTGACCCCTCAAGGTGACGTCAAGGAACTCCCCAAAGGCGCTACCCCACTTGACTTTGCCTATGCCGTTCACACCGAAGTCGGACACCGTTGCCGCGGTGCCAAGGTCAACGGACGTATCGTCCCCTTGACCTACACGTTAAACTCCGGCGAACGGGTTGAGATATTGACGAGCAAACAGGGCGAGCCGAGCCGTAACTGGATGAATCCGCGCAGTGGCTATTTGGCGACACCTCGAGCGCGGGCGAAGGTCGCACAATGGTTCAAGGCGCAAGATCGAGACAAGCATCTCGCCGATGGCCAAACCATTCTGGAGCGCGAACTCCATCGTTTGGGGGCTCGCCATACCGATCGGCGTCAAGTATTGAGCAAACTCAACTGCCAGTCCGAGGACGAGCTGCTGATCGCGCTCGGCCGCGGCAATATCACGTCCGGTCAATTGGCCAACGCGCTGCACATCCCGGAATTGGCGAAATCAACAGACCGCGCGGCAAAGCCACCACGCGAGACAAAGCGAACCCCGGCCGACCCGTCAACACTCCGCGTCAGCGGCGTAGGCAACCTATTGACCGAGATAGCGCAGTGCTGTCAACCAGTTCCAGGCGATCCAGTCGTCGGTTATATCACCCGCGGCAAGGGTGTCAGTGTGCATCGACGGGACTGCCCGAACATGCTGAATTTATCCGAGGAAAAGCGACCGCGGCTCGTGGATGTGGACTGGGGCGAACCCGAGGAAGTTTATACCGTGTCGATCGAGATCGAAGCCTTCGACCGGCAGGGGCTCTTGCGTGATGTCTGTCAGGCGCTGACGCAAGCAGACATCAACGTCATGAGCGCCAACACCCGAACCGATCCGCAAAACCGCAACGTCCACATGGTACTGTCGGTACAAATCAGTTCGATCACGCAGTTGAGCGAGGCATTGACAGCGATCGGTCAAGTCAAGAACGTACTCGAGGTCAAGCGACTCGCGTGATTCCAGTTGGCGTTGATGGATGCAGAGGCGGTTGGCTTGCGGTCACATCTGCAACGTCGCAAGCCTTGGTGGTAACTTTGCATGTGACGTTTGCCGACTTGCTTCAAGCACTGCCGCCAAACGGCATGGTGGCCATCGATATTCCAATCGGTTTGACCGACCATGGCCCGCGTGAATGCGATCGACTGGCGCGACGCTTACTCGGTCACCCGCGGGCAAGCAGCGTTTTCCCCGCGCCGATCCGGCCTTGCTTGGCCGCCGCGAATCGAGCTGAAGCCG
>CAZWQC010000423.1:0-2305 GCA_964635785.1 uncultured Ectothiorhodospiraceae bacterium | reverse complement strand
CTACTTTGGAACCATCCCCTTGATCGCCCTCGGTCTCGGTGGCGCCTGGCTGGTACTGAGCGGGCGATCAATGGAGCACCCCAACTTATCAAACGACGAGCCGACACCGGCAACGCAAGAGAATGTGACCGGTAATCTTTACTATTGGCAACGGACAATCGACGCCATCAAGGCTCGACAATGGGCACGCGTCAAAAAGCTCGTTTCGAATCCACCGCTCGGACGACAACCCAATCCCGAGCAAGCTGCAATGATCGCCACCGCGTTGCGCCAAGCCTTGCGCGACGCCATAAGAGACAATCCTGAACAAGCCCTGGAACAATTGACGTGGCTCGGTTCGGTCAATTGGCCGACGGGCATCGATGGGCAATTGGATCTCACCTATTTCGAGGCCTACGCCCGCATGTCCAAACAAGACTATCCGGCTGCCGAAATCTTGTTCAAGCAAATTGTTCGGAATGATCCAGACCGCGCCGATGCATGGTACAATCTCGGCTTTATCGCGTCGCGATTGCGCAATCTGGAAGCGGCGAAACGGTATTTCGAACGCTGTGTTCCACTTCGGCCGGAGAATCTCGATCAGGTCTATTTCAACATCGGCGCCATTGCAGAGAACACCGGCAAACCCGCTGAGGCAATGCGCTACTACACGGCAGCGCTCGAGGTCAACCCAAACAACGACAAGGCGAGGAAAGCATTGCAACGGCGACAAAGTAGTCAAACAACGGCCGACATCGAACGCTCACAGCCATCACCCGATCAGCCAACCGCAACATCCGGTCAATGACAATGGCAAATGACGCCCAGCAATCCATTTTTGCCCGCATCATTTCGGTTGCGGTTTTTGCCTCGATGATCACAAGCTGCAGCCTATTGTCCCTATCGGATAAAGTGCCGAAAACCGAAGAAACCGAACCCGCCGCCGAGAATCACGCGGCCATTCCCGCTTCATCGGACGACACCTACCACACCGTTCGCTGGGGCGACACGTTATCTCAGATCGCGAAGTGGTACACCGGCAATCTCCATCATTGGCGGATCCTCGCAAGGGCCAACCCGGCGTTGATTCCGGATCAGCTCCAACCTGGCGACCGCATTCGCATCCCAGCGGCTTACCGGGTTCGACGAGATACCATGCCGCTGGATTTCGAGATCGCCCAGCCCGCACACCCCAATCACACGCAGCCGGAGAAGTCACCAGAGGCAGTGCCGGTCACCGAATCCACCGGCGAGCCCGCCGCCGACCAGCCCAACACTGCGCCGGGGCCCGTTGGGGAAACCAGCAACGATACAACGGAACCCGCTCCGCGAGAGTCAACAACACCGCCATTGCTCGACTTATTCGGCCCAATGGAACTGTAATGCACGACCCCACGCGATACTGCCCCCCTTCGACAGCGAACACACCAGTCGATCCAAGCAAACCGGCTTCGCGCCAATCACCCCGTGACAATGGGGATGAACAACGCGTTCAGGCCTGCGTTCCCCCAACGGTTATCGCATCGACCCGCAAGGTTGGTTGACCAACCCCAACCGGTACGGTTTGATTGCGCTTATTGCAATGACCAATACCTTCATCCAACGCAAGATCGTTACCGATCATTGTGACCCGGTGCAGGATATCGGGACCATTGCCGATCAAGGTCGCACCTTTGACCGGATAAGTCACTCGGTGATTTTCGATCAGATAGGCCTCCGAGGCCGAAAACACGAACTTTCCCGAGGTGATATCCACCTGCCCACCGCCGAAGTTCACGGCATACAAACCATTGGCGACAGACGCCACAATCTCCGCCGGATTGTACGGTCCGTTTGCCATATAAGTATTCGTCATCCGCGGCATTGGCCGGTGGGCAAAAGATTGTCGACGACCGTTTCCAGTCGGCATCATGCCGAGCAAGCGCGCGTTGTGCCGATCCATGAGATAACCGATCAACATGCCATCCTGAATCAGAACATTGTGCGCGCTGTCCGTCCCCTCGTCGTCGATAGACAAGGAACCGCGTCGCCGGGGCAATGTGCCATCATCGACCACCGTTACCCCTAACGCCGCCACTCGCTCTCCCAAGCGTCCGGCAAACGCCGAGGTGCCTTTCCGATTGAAGTCCCCTTCCAATCCATGCCCCACAGCCTCATGCAACAGGATTCCCGAGTCCCCTGGCGCCAGCACAACGGGCAGTTCCCCCGCGGGCGATGGACGAGAGTCCAGGTTCACAACTGCAATCCTCGCCGCTTCGCGACCGTGTTCCTCAGGCGGGACATCCACAAAATAGTCCGCTCCACGGCGCCCTCCGCCCCCCGAACG
>CAZWQC010000422.1:0-2324 GCA_964635785.1 uncultured Ectothiorhodospiraceae bacterium | reverse complement strand
AACGACAACAGCCATTCGGTCTGCCAAGAACTCGTTTGCGGCGCAGCTGTTGCGCGTCGCGGAGCGACCCGGATCGCCGGCACGGGTGTCTTGGCAGGCACGATTCAAAAAGCATCATCGTCACCCGATCGACTTTGCCATTCGCCGATACATGCCAACGGTCAAAGGGAATTGGGGATTAGTCACGCCAGTTCAAGGCCGCCCCGAGGATCTTTGCGGTGACATCCACCACGGGAATCACGCGATCGTACGCCATCCGCGTGGGTCCGACGACACCCAGCACACCGACAACCTCGCCACAAACCTCATAAGGCGCCGTGACGACGCTGCAATCGTCCAGCGCACAATAACCCGACTCTTGACCGATAAAAATCTGCACCCCACGCGCCTCGATGCAATGATCGAGAACCTCCAAAATATCGCGTTTACTGGCGAAAGCCTCCAGCAACTGCCGCAGTTTATCCCGCTGAGATAACTCCTCGTAGTCAAGCAGATTGGTCTCCCCCGCGGTCACCAGACCCACAGCGCGCGGTGTGACTTCCGCAAGCGCTTCTTGACCGAGTTCGAGCGCCATGCGTTTGAGTCGGTCAAGATCTTCTTGCATGGTTTCCAATTCCCTGGCGAGCACTTCCCGCGCTTCGCGCAACTCGCGCCCGCCAAACCGCTCATTCAGCACATTGGCGATTTGCTGCAATTCATCGGTCGTAAACTCTCGATCGGGGTTGAGAATCCGGTTTTGCACCTCCCGGCCATTGGTCACCAATATCACCAACACCCGTTTCCCGGATAACCGCAGAAACTCGATTTGGCGCAGTTCCACTCGCTCGCGCTTCGGCAAGGTGACCATGCCGGCGAGCTGCGTAACCCCAGAGAGTAACGTCGACGCGCTGTTGACCAAGGTTTCACTATCGAGATCCGGATTCAGGCCGGCTTTCAAGCGGGCAACCTCCGCGCTCGGCAATGGCTGCACCTGCAAAAGGCTATCCACGAACAATCGGTAACCCAAGGTTGTTGGCATGCGCCCGGCCGATGCATGCGGCGACCCAACCAAACCCATGTCTTCCAGATCAGCCATCACATTGCGCACGGTCGCAGGACTCAGATTGATGCCGGAAGCACGCGCTAAACGACGTGAACCAACCGGCTTGCCTTCCCGAATATACTCCTCCACCAAAACACGGAAGAGTTCGCGCGCACGCAGATCCAACTGGTCGTCGAGGTGATTTTTTGCCGGCACGGTATCAACCATTGGTTACTGCGCAACGTCACTCAATTGTCGCGCGAGGATGATCGTCCCAATCGTCGCCAACCGTGTCAAGTCAAGGCCCTTTGAGGCGACGGCAAACGCCAAGTCCAGCGGCAGCGGCGTTGCTCGGTAACCACGCCTGCGAACGAGAACACGTATTGGTTGCTTGGCGCAGGTTCGAACGCCGTGCTACTTTCTCGCGCCATGAATGCTGAAACTCCGGACTTTAAGACCGTTGGCGTTTTCGCCAAGCGGGGTGACGCTCGGTTAGCACCGACGCTCAGCCGTCTGTTGACCTTCCTGGCAGACCGGCGGCGGCGCGTTCTCGCTGATCGAGAAAGCTGCGGCGAACTGCCCGGTCACGTCGCCATGGCCACCGACGATGAACTTGCCGGCGCTTGCGACCTCGGCATCGTGGTCGGCGGCGACGGCAGCCTCCTCGCCGCCGCACGTCGACTCGCATCCGTCGGCGTCCCGTTGGTGGGCATTAATCTCGGGCGACTCGGTTTCCTCGTTGATATTTCACCCGAAGAGATGGAAACGAAACTCGACGCCATTTTTGCCGGCGAGTTTCGCGAAGAACGACGCGCCATGTTGAGTGCAGATGTCGTCTCAGCGAATCAGTGCACAGAAAACATTCCCGCGTTCAACGATGTCGTGCTACGCGTGCGCAATGAAGTCCGCATGATCGAATTCGATACTTATATCGACGACCGCTTCGTCAATACCCAACGTGCCGACGGCTTGGTGATCTCGACTCCGACCGGATCCACGGCGTATGCGCTATCCGGAGGTGGACCGATTCTCCATCCGCGGCTACAAGCGATGGTTTTGGTACCGATCTGCCCGCACACCCTAAGTCATCGCCCGCTTGTCGTCGCCGACGACGCGTGTTTAGAAATCGTGCTGAGCGCGCACAATCGCTGCGCCGCAACGGTCTCCTTCGACGGTCAAGCGAACATCGATATCACACCGGGCGACCGGATTCTCATTCGACGCCATTCAAAGCAACTGCGCCTGCTGCACCCCAACGATTACGATTACTATCATATCCTACGGGCAAAGCTGCGCTGGTTCG
>CAZWQC010000421.1:0-2364 GCA_964635785.1 uncultured Ectothiorhodospiraceae bacterium | reverse complement strand
GGGCCCCTGAGCGACGGGATCATGATTGTACGCTATTTGCATGACGACCGCGGCAATCAACTCATCGCAGGTGCCGTCGAGCCCGATGCCGTACGCAACACGGCGGGCGAGATCGAGGCGTATATCGCTGAACGTTTGTAAGACTGCGCGTTGGGTGCAGTATCAATCGATGCAAACGTCGTTGTGGCTCCCACCCGGCCTCACCCTCCCCTACTGTGCAAACTGGGGCGGGAAACGGTGACGATTGCAACGATCAATCGGCGTGATCCGATAGTGCAATCAATTACGTGATGTCTTGGTCCTCGGCGGTTGCCAGACGTGCCCGCCGAGTCCTCGTTTTCACCTCGCCTGACATGTTGGGCTCCGGTTTTGGTGTGGCAGTCACATCGTAGCGACTCGCCAAACTCAACACATGCGGCGGCAGCATCCATTGCATGCGTTCCGGGCGGAATCGGCGTAGACATAGCATCGCTTCCACGGCCTTCATCTCGACACGGGTGCGGGCGAGTTCCAAGCCCTTGGGACCAAAATGGGTCATCATAAAGGCGATCAGCGGGCGAACCCACTTCGGTGCCCGTCGTTGTGGAAGTCCGTCAACGGAACGGGCGACGCTGTCACGATAGCCGGCGACCGCACTTTCACGGTGGCCACTGGAGGTTGGCGTTTTGAGCTCGACCTCGTCGCCGAGGAGGTCCAGCAGTTCTTGACCTTGATGATTGCGTACGATCAGCCATTGCTCGCCACTACCGCCAAGATAACCGACGGTGATATCGGCCAAGGCATTGGTGTAGTCGACACAGCTGCGGCAGGTCAGCGGGAAGAAATCCGCTGGGAGGTCGGCGATGGGTAGGGAGAGAAAATGAATCCGCTGGCGAGTCTGGTCGGTAAAGCGCATTTCGACGTGGTAGTCGGGGAGAAACTCGAGCCAAGTCACTTGCTCGGGACGGTCGGTCAACAATCCGAGGAACCGATGAAAGTGCGCGGTTGTGGTGTTGTCCGAACACGGTGTGCCGATGACCCAGAGCCGTTCCAGGCCGAGTTCGTGTTCCAACGCGCGCAAGGCGTACACTTGGCAAGGAATACCGATAACCGCGACCCGTTTGATACCGCGGGCGATGACCTCGTCGAGCAAGGCGAGCAGCGGCGAGAAACCCATTTTCATTCCGCGGCATCGTGCCATATCCTCGGCTTGGGTGACGAGGACCGGTTGGGGCCGCCAACGATCCTGTGGATCGGAGGCGGTGGCCAACACCGCGTCGACCGCGCCGGTTTCAAGCAGCCTCGCACCCAAACGGCTGGTGATCCCGGTCCATTGCGCACCAGGCAAGCTGGGCACCAAGCGGGCGCGGTACATTGCCAGGAAATGCCCGAAGAGAAGTTCGTCGGGCTGATTCGGGTCGCGGGCTCGGCCATGGATGTCGCGTTCCAACCGGGCGTACTGGGGTTCGATGAACTGGCAGGCGCGTCCACAGCGGCGCGGGTCGCTGCTGCGCGAGATGCCGCAGTCGGTGCACAGATCGCGGGGGCGCGGTTCGCGCAATACTGGGGTAAACACTGCGTGTTCGGTGCGGTTTTCTGTGGCGGACTCGAACATGGGGATCACCGGTATTTTGCTGATGGGGCAGGAAGTGGGTCGATGCGGCTCGGTGTCTTGTGCCTTACGATTGCTGGCACAGCCTAGGCGCGGTTGGGTTGGATGTCAACGCACAAGACGGTTGTGTATGTCAAAAGCGGTGCAAACTCAATTCGGCAACGGATGGTTTGCAACCAACGCGGCCACAAACCGCGCAAAGCCAGCCACTAGGCGGCGCGACGATTGGCGACCTCAGCGGACAGGCGACGATGCAACGGGCTGCTGCGAGGGAAATGCGCGAGCAAGAATTCCATTTGGTCGGCGAGGACGCGGTGCCCCTGCAGGTAGATGTATTCGGCATGGGTCGGTATGAACGGCACCGCCAGCAGCTGCATTCCGGCCTGCTCCGGGGTTCGGCCGGCTTTGTGGTTATTACAGCGCTTGCAAGCAGTCACCACATTCTTCCAATCGTTGCTCCCCCCTTGAGAAATCGGCCGGACATGATCGCGGGACAGGTCGTAGCGATGGAAGCGTTGGCCGCAGTACATACAGATATGCGCGTCCCGGCGGAACAAGGCGGTGTTGTTGAGGGGCGGAATATAGGCCCGATGAGCGCGGTGATTGGTTCCGAACGTGGCGATGATCGAATTGACTTCAATGAGGCTCCGTCGCCCGGTCTTGGCGTTGATGCCACCACGGATCCGATACAACGAGGTTCCACAAGTGTAGGCGACCTGACCTGCGTGGTATAACCTGACCGCTTCCTGATAATCGATCCATTCCAGAGGCAA
>CAZWQC010000420.1:1365-2376 GCA_964635785.1 uncultured Ectothiorhodospiraceae bacterium | reverse complement strand
GGCCAAAACTGCCGCATTCCGTAGGGTATGGCATCGCGTACCATCCGCCTGCATAAAGAAACCGCCGCGGGTCAATCAGGCGTCGAGGCAATTCGTCAGCGTCCGTGCCGTTCGCGAGGCCGAACGGTCGCAATGCGTACCCTACGAGCCTCACCGCATCCTACGCGGGCTCCCGCTTCGCACAGCAAACGATTAATCAAATGACCGGCGATCCGGGTCAATTCCGGCTTGTTGCAAAAGTTTGCGTAAACGTTCCTTTTCGGCGCGTTCCCGCGCAACCAATGCCAACGTCTCCTCCTTTTCATGTCGCGCAGCAGTTAGCGCTAGCTGCACATAAGGTCGATAGACCGGGTCCTCTGTTAGATCGTCAAAGTCCGGGCGTGTAAGCAAATCTCGTTCTCGCCAGCGAAACCCTTGCAAAACCTTAGAGCTGAACACGCCGTTTACATCCGAACTCAGGGATTCGTAATTCCCCGAGGATCCCAGACTATAGAAATGGCAATCACAAAGCCGTTCCGCTAAAATATAGTATTCCGTTACGCTGACTTTGGCATATTCCGCACATTTTATGACCGTGTCGCGTTGCTTTTGTGCCGCATCGCTGTCCGAGATGGCCTCGATACACAGATCAA
This sequence comes from uncultured Ectothiorhodospiraceae bacterium, assembly GCA_964635785.1. Taxonomy (GTDB): domain Bacteria; phylum Pseudomonadota; class Gammaproteobacteria; order CAYFSA01; family CAYFSA01; genus CAYFSA01. The sequence continues at coordinate 1,744 of CAZWQC010000420.1, read as the reverse complement.
ATATCCCATCGTAGGCGCGATCCTGGTGGCGTAGCTGTTTGGGATTGCTCGGCAGGATCAGCCCGGCATCCGGGCGACGAATGCTTTTCTTGTGGGTATCCAGCCACAGGGAAAAGCCGAATTCTTGATTGGTCAGAACGCCGCCGCCCCGGCTTTTCAGATATTGACCCAACAACGCCACGAACCATTGAAAAACCAGCAATGTACCAAAATTCGACACGCCTTTCTCCTCCAACTGCCCTTGGCGCCATTCGTAGGTAATCTCCGGCCAATCGTAATAATAAGCACGATAATCAGTTTCACTCACTGCCATGCCGTCATAAGGTGCCGGCGGATTGTCCACGTCGAATGGTTGACCAGAGCGCAAAAGAGGACGGCC
>CAZWQC010000420.1:0-1355 GCA_964635785.1 uncultured Ectothiorhodospiraceae bacterium | reverse complement strand
CGTAAGGCGTTGGGTTTCTGTTTGGATGTGGGATTGAGTCATGGTGTCTCTCCAGAACTTAGCAACAAGCGCATAAAGTACGGTTAGAGCGACCGGCTATTGACATTGGGCTCTCAATTCGGCTGAATCTCAACTAGCCTGGTAAGGTACGCATCGCGTACCTTACCTCTAGCTTAGCACGGGCGCCGATGAATGGGCTCAATGCCTAAATCAACCGCCGCTTTCCTCTCTGGGACGCGGGTTTTCGATATCTGGCACTGGCACGTGGCGCCACCCTGCCTAACTACCCATCCACACTGACTGCTTGTCACGGAGGTAACGCAACGCCAGCAGCGCTAAACGAGTATCGTGGAATACGCATCGCGTACCCGACTTGGCTCCAGTTTTCTTTATCGACGCGGCTCAAATCAGGTTCATTACACGTCAGCTGCCACCGCCCGCTCGCTATTAGACTTGTGCTGCCGCCATCCATGGCCTACGCTGACCGCCGAAGGTACATCAATCCGTTGGCAGCAATCAACTGGAGGCATAGTCAATGCCACGAACGGCCCGACGCTTAAGTCTCTACGAACAGCTCCAGGCCCTGCCCGAGGGCTTGACCGGGGAGATTCTCCTTGGCCAGCTTTATACCCAAGCGCGGCCAAGCGGTCGGCATGGCTTAGCCGCTGCGGTCTTGACCGGTGACCTCGTGCCCAGTTACAGCCGTGGTCGCGGGGGACCCGGTGGTTGGTGGATTATTCCCGAACCCGAGGTGCACTTTGTCCGCGACGAAGAGGTCGTGGTCCCCGATCTCGCAGGCTGGCGGCGCGAGCGCCTGCCGACACTCCCCGAGGACCACCGCTTCGAGGTCGTCCCGGACTGGGTCTGCGAGATTCTCTCGCCCTCGACGGCGAGTAAGGACCGCGAGATCAAGCTGCCGCTCTATGCCCATTATGGGGTGCCCTATTGCTGGCTAGTCGATCCCAAGCGGCGCACCTTGGTGGTCCATGGTCTGGATGGCGGTGCTTGGCATGTCTTGCTTGAGGCCAGCGGCGCGGTGACGGTGCAGTCCCCGCCATTTGGTGAGATCGCCTTGGAACTGGCGGCATTGTGGGTCTAGCGCATACACTCCGAAGCCCGCGTAGCCCGGTAGGACGCATCGCCTACCTTACCTCTCGACGTGAGAAACGCACCTCATCCCAGGCGGGCTAGATATCCCACCCGGCAAGTCACATGACCATCAACAAGGGCATCCATGGCAACTAGGTATTGGCATCGCATCTTCGGCAACGTCTTACGCGAATTGTTGACCCCCGTGGGCGTTACGGTCGAGATCGATCTGCCGATCTTGGTCAATTCACCTCGGGCCGACGTGG
>CAZWQC010000419.1:0-2400 GCA_964635785.1 uncultured Ectothiorhodospiraceae bacterium | reverse complement strand
GCCGTTTATCCGGTCGCAATCGCGCTGGTGCTGCGATCGTCGCTCATGGCAATATTCAAAATGCTCAAGCGAGTTCGACCGGCATGCGCTATTGGGTGCGCCAACACTATTTCGAGCCGTTTCGTGGCCATTGTGCCGAACGTGGGTTGGATGCTTTGGCGATCGATTCCCGAACACGGCGGCCGACGTTATTGGAGACACATCGTATCAATTTCGTCGATGGCGGTTATCGTGAACGCGCTTTAGCGGAGATGAGAAGATTGTTGAGTCTGGCATTGCAGCGCTATCCAGAGCTACACTTCATGTCAACCGAAGCGCTCGCCGACCTGGTCCTTGCAAAACAGCCCGGTTTAGTCGAAACGCGTCTGTGGCCGCGCTTGCTCGCTTGCTGGCAGCGGGCCAATGCGTTGCCAAGATTCCGCAAACTCGCCTGGGTAAGCGGGTTCGGAACCCTACTGCAATTATTGACCTACATCAGTGAACCGCGGTCATTACGACCGCGATGACGAAACGTTCCAACACCATCGAGGCGTACGCTATTGCCGTCTGTATTTATCGCAAAACGCGCTTATCAATGGCACGAGAGAGTCCTGCGGCGCCCGACGTTTGACTATCTGGCCACCATTGAGCAATCGCAATGGCTTAACCGGGAGGAAATCGAGGCGATCCAGGCTGAGAAGTTAACTCAATTGCTCAAACTCGCCGTTGCCCACTGCCCCTGGCATGCTAAGCGAATTCGCGCGGCTGGCCTGATCGTCGACGCTGGCGCGACGATCGGACTAAACGATTTACGCCAATTGCCGACGATGTGCAAAGACGATATTCGTAATCATCGTGAGCAGATGGTTTGGTGCGGCGTCCCCGGCGGTATTCAAGCCTACAATACGGGTGGTTCGACCGGCGCGCCGTTATCTTTTTATTTCGGACGGATGCGTCAAGCCGCCGATGCCGCGGGACGGATGCGTGCTCGACGTTGGTGGGGAGTCGACGTCGGCGCCCGGGAAATTTATCTGTGGGGCGCTCCGGTAGAACTTAACAAGACTGACCGCATCAAGACCGTTCGAGATCGATTACTGAATCAAATGATACTCAATGCTTTCGAGATGTCGCCTGCACAGATGGACCGTTACGTTGCCGCCATCAATAACTTCAAGCCAGCTTGTATTTACGGATACGCAAGCAGCTTGACACTATTGGCGGCTCATGTCCAAACCCAGCACCGCAAACTGCGTCTACCGAACCTCCGTGTGGTTTGCACGACTGGAGAACCATTGTATCAGGACCAACGCAGACGTTTAGAGGCCGTCTTTGGCACCCCAGTGGCGAATGAATTCGGGAGTCGGGATATCGGGTTTACAGCGCATGAATCACCTTCTGGACAAATCCTGCTCATGAGTGAGAGCATTATTCTCGAAGTCGTGGACGGTGACGGTCGCCCCGTTGCGCCTGGCTCAACGGGGGAGGCGGTGATGACGGGTTTATGCTCGATGGCTCAACCTTTCATCCGGTACCGGACTGGTGATATCCTGCGCCTGTCAACCGAGCCGTGCCGACAAGGCCGCGGTCTGCATACCTTGGCTGAAATCGTCGGCCGCCGTACCGACTTCGTTGTCCGCAAGGACGGGACGATCATGCACGCCCTTGCCATCATCTACATTCTTCGCGCGATTGATGCCGTCAAGGAGTTCCGATTCATACAACACACGGTCGACAGCGTCGAGGTTGTTGTCGTCCCCACTGCAGAATGGTCGGAACAACACGTTCGCGCCATTCGGACGGGAATCGCTGCCCGCCTTGGCGAACACGTACAGATCGATATCCGCCTGGTTCAGGCGATCGAAGCCACAGCGTCAGGGAAACACCGATACGTCATTAGTCATGTCTCGGTTCCTGAGGCTTTACCCTCCTCCACCACTCACGATTGACTCACGATCGCATGAAAAATACGCTGGCATTGCCTCTGAAATTACTCAACGCACCGCTGCGCTACCGATTGTGGCGGCGACGGCACATCGCCCTGATCACACGCGATCTATCGCCACTGCCGCAATTGGACAATATAGAGATCGAGATGCATCTGAACGCCACCCTCGATTGGCTAAGGCGCGCGCAAGACGTTCGTGCCAACCAAGCGGATGCCGGCGGTGTCTCTGCTGGCTGGAGCTTCGCGGATGGCTGGCTGCCAAGCTATCCGGAAACCAGTGGCTATATCGTCGAAACGTTTCTTGCTGCCGCCAGGCAACTCGGCGAAACAGATTGGCAACAAAGGGCCCACACCATCCTTGACTGGGAGTTATCAATCCAGAATGCAGACGGGTCATTCCCCGGCCACTTCGGCGAAAAGGGCCCTACCAGGGAGCAGCGACAGGTGTTGGCGGTATCCACCGTGACATCTTTACG
>CAZWQC010000418.1:0-2403 GCA_964635785.1 uncultured Ectothiorhodospiraceae bacterium | reverse complement strand
GGGCTTGAGCGATTACAAACGAATCTCGTCGAAGACGAGGCCAAATTGTCGAAAATCGACGCCGAACGGTCTCGTTTGCAACCCGAACTCGAACTGGCCGAGGCCGCTCAAGCGGCCGCAGAGGATCGGCTCGCGACGGCAGAAGAAGCCGATGCCGACTGGCAACACCGCTGGCAGACATTAAGCGAACAACTGGCCGAACCCAAACGCCAAATCGACGTTGAGCGCACCCGTGCCAGCCATGCCGAGGCTCAGGTGAAGCGCCTGGAGCAAACGCTGACCCGCTTGCAGCAAGAACGAGACACCATCGATCTTGCGGGTGTAGCCGCCGCCATTGAGACGCTCACTGTGCAAGCCGACGAACAAGCGACCGGACTGGCCAGCGAGCAAACCGACCTCACTGCGGTGCAAGCCAATATCGAAACCGTGCGGGGGGAACTCAAATCGCTCCAAACGGAGCTCGCGCAACAGCGCAGTGAGTATCAACAACGCCAAGGTCGCCTCGCGTCGCTGGAGGCATTGCAACAAGCCGCTTTGGGCAAGGATTCAACAGCCGTGAGCGAATGGCTGGCTGCACAGGGTTTGACCGACGCCCCTCGCCTCGGCGAGTTGTTGACCACCGAACCGGGTTGGGAGCAAGCGGTCGAGGTCGTACTCGGCGACAGTTTGCAAGCCATCTGTGTCAACAGCATCGAACCTTACGTCGAGCATCTCCAACCTTTAGCGGACACAAGCCTGGTATTGTTCGAGATCGGCGACAAGACGCCAGCCGAAGCCAGTCCCGACCAACTCACGCACAAACTCGACGCGCCCTCGCCCTTGTTGGGTTTGCTCGCCGGTATCATGACCGTCGACGACACCAACCTCGCCATGACCGCGCGCAACAAACTCCATCCCGGGCAATCGCTGATCACTCCGGACGGTCTATGGTTCGGTCCCGATTGGTTGCGCATTGGACGCGGCGAAGATATCAGCCGTGGCTTGCTCGCGCGGGAACAAACCATCCGCCTGGAGCGCGGCGAACTTAGTCGTCTTGCCGCACTCCAGGCCAGCTTGGCGGAGACAGTCAGTCAAGCCGAGGAACAACTCAATCACCTGGAAACCGTTCGTGAACAATCCCAAGCCGAGGTCAACGCCACCCATCGCCAACTAGCGGAAACGACCGCCCAATTAACCAATCAACAGCGATTGCAGGAGCAGTTGCAAACCTGGCTGCAAACACTGAACGACACCCTCGCCGAACAGACCGAGGAATGCGAGACACAACGTGCCGTGGTCGCGGCAACCGAAGAACGCTGCGCCATGCTCGGCGCAAGCGTTACCGAGTTGGAACTGGCCATGGAAAACCTGACCTGCGAACGCGACCAATTGCGACTCACTTTGACCGAGGCACGGCAACAAGCCCGCGAACAGCGCGATGCAGCACATCAACTTGCGGTGACACTCGAAGGTCTCAGCCGACAAATGGAGTCCACGCAACAAGGCATCGACCGCTTGCACAACCAAATCGCCCAAGCCCAAGCCCATCGAAAGGATTTACTCGATACCGCGGAACAAGAAGGTTCACCCATCCCGGACCTAACCACCGAGCGAGATCGACTCGTCGAACAGCGCCACGAAGCCGAACAAGCCTTAGCCGACGCCAAAGCGAAGGTCAAAGCCATCGAAACCGCCGTGCATGACCACGACAAAGCCCGTGCCTTGGCCGAACAAGCACTCGAAGCGATTCGTGCGCATGTCGATCGCTGGCGCATGGCTTGGCAGGAAGCGGACGTTCGCCGCCGGAGCCTGCTCGAACAACTCACCGCCGAGGCCATCGATGTGTCCGCCGAGCAAGCGTGTCTGCCAGAACAAGCCACGGTGGCACAATGGCAAGAGACCATCGATAATCTGGAGCGACGGATCAAGAAACTGGGTAATATTAACCTCGGCGCAATCGACGAATATCGCGAACTTAGCGAGCGCAAGACCTATCTCGACGAACAACATGCCGATCTCGCCGCCGCATTGAAAACGCTGGAAGAAGCCATCCAGAAGATCGACCGGGAAACCCGTAACCGCTTTCAAACCACGTTCGACACGGTCAACGAACACTTAAAGACCATGTTTTTGCGCCTATTCGGTGGCGGCACCGGTTATCTGGAAATGACCAGCGACGATTTGTTGAGCACCGGCATTGTGGTGATGGCCCGGCCACCGGGGAAACGGCTCTCGAACATCCAATTGATGTCGGGCGGCGAAAAGGCGTTGACAGCCGTTGCGGTGGTGTTTTCGATTTTTCAACTCAATCCGGCGCCATTTTGTATGCTCGACGAAGTTGACGCGCCGCTCGACGAAGCGAACGTCGGACGGTTCTGCGATTTAGTCCGCGATATGTCGAAATGGGTACAATTCATTATGATT
>CAZWQC010000417.1:0-2408 GCA_964635785.1 uncultured Ectothiorhodospiraceae bacterium | reverse complement strand
CGGATTCGATCCGGCGAACTTCGTTGTCCCAGCCAACGCCACCCTGATGGGCGATTTTCGCTGCCGCGTCGGCGGCGTAGCCAGCACAAAGACACAGGACGAAGCAGCTTGCGAAAGCTTCACGTTAACCGAACTCGAGGGGATACGCCGCGATGCCGAAAGCCATCCGCATTATCGTGGCTACCTGATGACCGCCGGGGGGCTGGCCCAGGTCTATCATCCGGGGAATGACGAAATTGCCGATTTGGCCCCAGACTCGCCGGCTGCCATGAACGAGACCCGCTAAACCTCTCACCGGAGATCGATCCTCATGCCGATGCACGTCTGTTCCGGCGCCATGTTGCAATGTACTTTTGGTGCTGTCCCTAGCCCATTGGTCGTCCTGCCAACCAACCGAATGCTGACCAGCAACATGCCGGCAGCGACCATCATGGACCACGTTCCCTTGGCGAACATCATGCCCTTCGGTGTTTGCACCAGTATGGCGAATCCAACAGTGGCGGCCGCCACCAGTGCGGCGATGGGTGTACTCACACCGATGCCTTGTTTGCCGGCAACGGCGTCGCCCTGGGTACCGGGGGCGCCGACGGTCTTGCTGGCAAACTTCCCTACGCTCGACAACACATCAAAACTGATGTGTAGCTACGGTGGGGTGATTTCAGTCGTCATGCCTGGACAATTCACCGAAATGATTCCGTGAACTCGTGCAAGCGCTGATGCCAGAATCAGCGATTCAGCCCTGGGATCATCTTGTTGCGTTCAAGTATGCAGCCTCGCCAACCCAATCCATCCATTGTCAAACAACACACCAATCGAGTTCCGCTATGCCCGAAATCAGTCGTGTCGCCCTGTTCGGTAAGCTCAATCGGCTCGGCTACAAAGCCATCGAGAGTGCCACCGTTTTTTGTAAACTGCGGGGAAACCCCTACGTCGAACTGGTCCACTGGTTCCACCAGATCCTGCAACTCCAAGACTCCGATCTGCACCGCATCATCAAGCATTTCGGGATCGAGCCAGGGCGGTTGGTCAAAGACCTGACCGACGCGCTCGACCGCCTGCCTCGTGGCGCGACCTCGATCTCGGATTTGTCCGCGCACCTCGAGGAAGCCGTGGAGCGGGGATGGGTCTACGGTTCGCTGATGTTTACTGAATCCCAAGTTCGCACGGGTCATCTGATCGTCGGTATCCTCAAGACCCCGGGACTGCGCAACGCGCTGCCTGCCATCTCCAAGGAATTCGACAAGATCAAGCTCGAGCCCTTATGTGAGGGTTTCGCACAGATCGTTGGTGGCTCACCCGAGGATGCCATGGGCGCCCAGGACGGTTCCGACGTCGGCGGCGGTGCCGGCCCCGGCGAAGCGAGTGATGCCATCGCTCCGGCGACCATGGGCAAACAAGAGGCCTTGCAACGCTTTACCGTCGATCTGACCGAACAAGCCCAAAGTGGCAAGCTCGACCCTATTGTTGGTCGCGACGGAGAAATCCGCCAGATGGTCGATATCCTCCTGCGCCGACGGCAGAACAATCCGCTGTTGACGGGCGAAGCCGGTGTCGGCAAAACCGCGGTGGTTGAAGGATTGGCCGCTAAAATAACGAGTGGAGATGTCCCCCCTCCGCTTAAGGATGTGACCGTGCGTGCGCTCGATGTTGGCCTCCTGCAAGCGGGTGCGAGCATGAAGGGCGAGTTTGAACAGCGACTACGTGCGGTCATCGAAGAAGTCCAGGCATCGCCAAAACCGATCATTCTCTTCATAGACGAAGCCCATACGTTGGTCGGCGCCGGCGGTGCGGCCGGTACCGGCGATGCCGCCAATTTGTTAAAACCGGCACTCGCCCGCGGCACGCTGCGGACCATTGGCGCCACCACCTGGGCCGAGTATAAAAAGCACATCGAAAAAGACCCGGCGCTGACCCGGCGCTTCCAAGTCGTGCATGTCGATGAACCCAGTGAGGAAAAAGCCATTCTCATGATGCGTGGCGTTGCCTCGACCATGGAACAACACCATCAGGTCCAGATCCTCGACGAGGCCCTCGAAGCGGCGGTCAAGCTGGCCCATCGCTACATCCCCGCGCGCCAGCTTCCCGACAAATCGATCAGCCTGCTCGATACCGCCAGCGCACGCGTTGCCATCAGTCAACATGCGGTACCGCCCGAGGTCGATGACTGCCGCAAATGCATCTCTGCCTTGACAAACGAGCTGGCGATCATCCATCGCGAAACCGCCGTTGGCATTGAAACTGCCGAACGCGAAGCCGCCGCCGCCGACAAACTCGCAAACGAACAGGCCCACCTGGCCGATTTGGAAAGCCGTTGGGAACAGGAAAGGGCACTGGTCGAAAAGATTCTGGCCTTGCGCGCGCAATTGCGTGGCAGCGCCGGTACTGTCGAAGGCACCAACAGCGACCCG
>CAZWQC010000416.1:0-2408 GCA_964635785.1 uncultured Ectothiorhodospiraceae bacterium | reverse complement strand
TCAAGGTGGCCACGATAATGCAGCCATTGGTCTTGCGAACGATACCGGATATCGATCGTCGCATCGGCGATCCGGATGTGATCGATGATGACTTCGAGTGGCGGCGATGTGAGCAGCCGTTCAACCGCCGTCATGTCCAGCGGTGCCGGCGTTGCGGTAGTCTGCTCCGGCGGTGATGTCGGTGCCTCGCGCAGATCGAACTCGCCAACGAGTGTCATGCCGGCTAACTCGAACTGCCTGACCTGCACGCGTCGGTGCCACAAACCGGCAAGCCGGTATTTCAGTTCGGCGCGGTCGAGTTCGACGCGGGCGTGACCGAGGTCCGGATCATGCCAAGACATCGTGATATCGTCGAACACGAAGCCCGACAACAGATCGATCCGCGCGCGATTAACAGTCACATCCAGGGCGGTGCGTGATTCCAGGTGGGGAGTCAACTGCGGCAGCAACCAAGCCAGGAAGCTCGGCGAACGCAAGGCAAAATACAATAAAAAGACAGTTCCGGAGACGACGAGCGTCGAGACCAGAACGGATCGAAGCAGCCATCGACGAAGTTTTATCGGGCGCACGAGCGTCGGCGGCTAGTTGTCCGGTGCCCCAGCGGCGATCCAGTCGACGATGGCTTGCTCGAGGTCCGGATCGTCGATGATTGCCACCTGATTCACCAGGTGCGTGTTGTAACTGGTGGTCGTGCAGGCGCCAGAGGTTATCAGTTCATCGGCATACGTTTGCACCAACGACGCCAAGACCGTCGAGGCACTGGGATCGCCGGGTTTGATGAAGGGAATGTTGGCACAATCGCCTCCATAATTGCCGCCATTTGAAATCAACCAATTCGGATAATCGACAGCAATCGATTTATCTACCGTGTTGTCCCGAAACTGAGCCTTGGTGGACAAATCAGGTCCAAACGGCACCACGCCGTCGGGTTCATGGCAGCTCAAAGCACACCCACTGAACTTCGCTTCCCAAAGACTGGTTAGCGTGGGTTGGGGTTGGTTGCCATTCGTCGCATTGTCATCGCAACCGCCGATCAGCAAGCTGACCGTCACTATTCCAGCCAAGCAGGGACGCGGATTCAGCCGCAATTGCATCGGAATTTGCTCCATACATGAATCACCACGCGCGATAGTAGCAGGATGAGACTCAGCATGAAATATGTTTTTATGCGAAGTCGACGCTTTCGTTGCGTCAACCGACGGGCTCAGTGGGTCGTCGTTACACCGCTCAGTAAAATATCAATTGTTCCATCAGTTCTTGCGGAAACGTTGGCAACGATTGATCACGTTGAGTTGCCGGCGCACAAGCGACCGCAGCGGCCCGCGGGTAAACTGTGGTCAGGAACCGCAAAGATGGTGATTGTTAGCCCCCGGTGAGTGGCATCCCTTTGGGGAAGTCGGGAGGAATTGAAAACGGTTTAACTTGGCGAGGGTGCCAAGCACTCGCAAAAATGAAAAAAACACTTTTCATGCTCGAAAGAACGCTTTACCCTAGCTTGATTGGTTTTGTGCGAGGTGAGCGCTGTGGCCGGTACCGTACCCGCCGCGAAATCGCGAGACGATCGGGCCGATTGCCCCAGTCGGCGGATTTTGGTGTTATTTGCTCATCCCGCGCTGGAACGATCGGAGGCGAATCGCCCGCTTGCAGAAGCTGCGCAGCGACTCGACGGGGTTACGTTGGTCGATCTGTATGCCGAGTACCCCGATTTTGGAATCGATGTCGACCGCGAACAAACGCGCTTACGCGAGCATGATGTGATCATTTTTATGTATCCCCTGTATTGGTACTCGACCCCGGCGTTATTGAAAGAATGGCAAGATCTCGTGCTCGAGTATGGCTTCGCTTATGGCTCACCGCCGGCGGGCCAGAACGAGCCTATCGGGCGGCAGGCCTCAATCATTTCACGATTCGCGAACTGCTCCATCCGCTGGAACAAACCGCCATGCTGTGCGGCATGATTTATCTGCCGCCGTTCGCCTTGTTCGGGGCGCGTACCGCTGTGGAACAAGGGCGAATCAATGGCCATATCGCTGATTGGGTCGCCGTGCTGACCGCATTGCGAAATGGCCGGTTGAATATTGAAAAGGCCCGCAACCTGCCAAAGCTGAACAGCGACTTGGCCGCGATCATCGACGCCGAATAAGCCCATGACCGGCGTTCTGTTCCCTGCTTTCGTCTATCTGTGTGCTGCGGTGGTGGCTGTCCCGATTGCCAAACGGTTGGGTCTGGGTTCGGTGCTCGGGTACTTGATCGCCGGTCTCGTGATCGGTCCAGGGTTGGGTCTGGTCGGTGCGGAAACCGCAACTGTGCAGCATTTCGCCGAGTTTGGTGTGGTCTTGATGCTGTTTTTGGTCGGACTGGAACTCGAACCGAAAATGCTTTGGGCCATGCGGACTCGCCGTATCATT
>CAZWQC010000415.1:0-2414 GCA_964635785.1 uncultured Ectothiorhodospiraceae bacterium | reverse complement strand
TGGCCCACGCTAACAGCATTTGCTGACGTTGCTCGCCAACCTGCCTCCGATCACCGGCCAGAAACAACACCCTCATCTGCGGCGGCAATGTTTTCGGCAATCGTCGCTGACTCTGCACTTCGATTGACTGCAGCGCCAGCCAGCGTTCCAACGCCAAGAACGGATTGCGCGCGGCCTGGCCGCGAAAACCAACCGGAACCTCCTCGGTCACACGGTGATGCGTTGCAAGGAACCAAACCAACAAAAGCAATGGACTCACGGCGAGCACGAACCACACCAACCCACGCGATAAGGCTTTACTCCCCACGCCGTCAGGTCCTTTGCCACAGACCGAAATCGCCACACAACGCGACAAATTCGGCTTGCGGTGGATTGCGATGGGCGTAGGCCGAGGCTTGCCAAACCAAGGTCAAGCGCGTCAGGTAATCCATTATCGTCGTCGGTAAGCGGCTTTGCGCCACCGTCAAAACATCACCTTCCGTGGCAGCCATCGTCACGCGGACTTCGTACCGTTCGCTCGCGGCAATCAGGCTCCCTCGATACAGTAGACTCAATGCTTCGCGGACCGAGCCCTCGCGCCAGGCCGCCAGCGCTGCGGCGGGGATATCCTCTGGTAAACGACCGGCGGTCAGTGTAACACCGGCGCCAGGCGCCGATGGCAGCGCTGCTTGACCGGCCTTTGTAGACGCTCTGCTTGGCTTGCGCCGCAGCCAATAAACCACCAGTACCATCAAACCGACGATCAACATCAGCCAAAGCGCCCCTTGCAAAAGCATCGCCGCCATTTCCACAATTCCTTGCCACAGATGACTGTGTTCAGGGAACGCAGGCGGTTCGCTCGGATCGTTGCGAACCCAGCGCGTCACCTCTGCGGATTGCGCAAAGGCCGGATTGGCCAATACCGTTGCGATCGAGCTCGTCGCATTTGCGACGGTTGCAGCGTGTACGTCGCCAGCCGTCTGCCAGGGAACCGTCGTCGTCTGCGCCGCGCAGACGTCACATGTCAGCACCGAACCCCACCACCCCGCCGCGACAATAGCGACCAAACCCACAATCTGCACGTTTCCTGACCCCGCTCGATCACGCTCAATGCGTTGCGACATGCGCCGAAATGCCAGCTCGATGTCCCAGCCTTCCAACCAGGCCCGCCGATTTAGGTACAACGCAAAACTGCTCGCCACATAAATCGGTTCGAGCAGCGTCATCACCACGGCATACGCCACGACCAGCACGTAATCCGCTACCGGCATCGACAACCAAGCCAGGACTTCGGGCCAATCGATCCCGACGTCGGCGGGAATCAGAAACCAGACAAACCCGAGCAAGGCAAGGGTCAACAGACTCTCGAGGTGCAGCCAAACCAGCGTCAACATCGTCGCATACCCGCCGGCACGACGCCGCAGTATGGCATTGCGTCGCCGCCGGTGTTCCCCACGCAAGCCTTCCAACTGCGTGACCGGCAGGTGAAATCCGCGGGCCGGATCGAACCGCGCGAGCGTCAACCCTCGTAGCAGCCCCGATCGCCACGGTTTGCGCAACAGCGCAAACGTATCCATCCACGCCACCCGCTGCCCAAAAACAGCCCGACTCAACACCCCGAGCACAACGCGATCGTACAGCGGTTTTGCCCACCACAAGACGACGGCAAGCCACAACACCTCACTTGTCGGCAGCAGCACCAACCCGGGCAGCGTGACGCCCACCACGAGCAGCACAATCGGCGGATAAATGCGCGCGGCCCAGCATTGGACCATACGAATACCCAAGTCGGCCGCTTCCCAACCCTGCCGGGGACGCAAATCGACAGTTAGGTCAGCGATACTCATCGACAGTCGCCACAGCCAGCCGCCGCAACCAAGCGTACACGAGCGGAAACACCCGCTCGGTTTCACCGGCCTTTGGCACCAGAAATACGTGCGCCTGCCCCTGCTGCGGCACTAGCGCAACATGCTTGAGTTCGCCCGGGTTACCTAACTGGCCCTTGAGTTCCTGCAACGCCTGACGCATGGCTCGGTTGGCGAAATACAAGTAAAACCGGTGCCCGCCCCAGTCGAGTTCCTCAACCCCCAATCGCTCCGTATCGGCGATCTTCGCCCCGCGGAATGTCGCATAGTCTTGTTCGATGAGATGAGCCTGCGCCAATCGATCGCCGCCACCTTGCGCAAATAGAATCGTAATGAACAGTCGGTCCCATTTGCGCAACCAACGAGATACAGGGTAATACAGTACAGCCTGCCGGGCCAACAGCGTGATCGTCGCATCAACCCGACGAAACGGCGCGGTCTCATTCGGCAACAGGTTCGCATGGTAACCCACCACCCCACCGATCGCGGTGAAGCGCTGCTCCCGCGGCTTGACGGTGTCGACGAGCGCATTGAACGCGTCGAGAAAAATGCGTCGGTTGCGGCGGGCTC
>CAZWQC010000414.1:0-2414 GCA_964635785.1 uncultured Ectothiorhodospiraceae bacterium | reverse complement strand
ATTCATTGGGGTACGGATCTCGTGGCTCATGTTGGCCAGAAATTCGCTCTTGGCGCGGTTGGCGGCGGACGCTTGCCGCGCCGCGGCCTCGGCCTCTTGCTTGGCCGCCAATAACGCCACCTCCGCTTGCTTGCGGTAGGATATGTCCTGTACGAAGCCGAACAAGAACACCTGGCCAGTGACAGGATCGGCACGTTCGCCAAACGAGAGAATCGCGTCGATACAGCTTCCATCTTTGCGCCGGTAGCGGTTCTCGAAAGTCCGCATCCAGCCATCGGCCAGTCCCACCTGTTCGATCTGTGTTGGCCGACACTCAGGCTCTTCGTACAACGCCTCGGCGATGGAGGTCCGGTTGACGACTTCGATAATTTCTCCCGGTGAGCTGTAACCCAACATGGCGGCGATCGCGGGATTGACGGAGACGAGCTTGCCTTCAGGCGTGGATTGGAACATTCCAATGGGCACATTTTCGAAGATATCGCGCAACCGCGCCTCGCTTTCGCGCAGCGCCGCCTCGGCGGTCTTTGCAGCAGTCAAGTCGCGATTGACACCGATCAGACGGTATGGCGTGCCGGACTCGTCCCGCTCGACGACTGCCGCTGCCTGAAGATAGCGTATCGAGCCATCCGCTAGCACGATCCGAAACTGGCTGTCGAAGACCCCTTCTTGCTCTTGGATCGCCGCCGCCAGCGCGCGCTCGACCCGTTGCAGGTCGGCCGGGTGACAGCGAGAACGCCAATAGCCCAAATACAGCCCCGCCGCGTGGACGTGATCTGGCACCTGATAGATCTCGCACATGCGTTGATCCCAGGACAAACGATGATCGACCAAATCCAACGTCCAGATCCCGAGCGCCGCCGCCTTGGTCGCCAGCTCCAGACGATTCATCGCCGTTTCTAACGCGAGATTATGGCGGTGCAATTCCGTCAAGTCGGTGAACTGCAGAACGATATGCGGCTCGTTGTTCAACACCGTGGGCAGAACCTGGCAGATAACGGCGACCTCTTTGCCAGAGGTAAACTGGGTCCTAAACTCACGCTCTCTGAGTTGACCATCCGCCAGGGCAGCCAAGAATTCGTTGTACAGCCCAGTCTTTCGGTAGACCTCGAGGTGATGGAAATCCTGCGCCAAAAGCTGCTCTCGCGTCGCACCGGTGAGTTTCGCCAAGGCATCGTTGGCGACAACGCATGGCCCGGCCGCGCGATACACCGCGATTGCCAACGGCGACTTAAGCAAGACCGATTCGTTGAAATGCAACGCCTGTTGAAGGCTCGACTCGGCGCGCTTTTGCTCCGTAATATCCAGCACCGAGACCACCACGTAACGGGAATCCGACTCGACCAGTGGGGCCAGTCCCACCTCGACGGGAAATTCATGTCCCTGCCGATGCAACCCGAACAATTCCCTCCCCACCCCCATCGGCCGCGTGGTGAGCTCGGCCATATAGCCGCGCCGCAACGCCGGGTGAGCGGCCCGGTTACGCTGCGGGATCAGCCGCTCCACCGGCTGCCCCGGCAATGTCCTGTGGTCATGACCAAAGACCAGCCGAGTCCGCGCATTCGCTTGCAAAATCAGGCCTTGTTCGTCGACCAACAAGATGGCCGAAGGCACCACGTCCATAATGCGTCCGAGCCGCGCCTCGCTCTTGGTTAACGCCTGTTCGGCCTGCTTGCGCTCGGTGATATCCACCAAGACGCCGACAAAGCTGGTGATGTCGCCTCGCTGGTCACGAATGGCCGTAACCGAGAGATCGACCCAGACCACGCGACCATCACGCACCCGGTAACGCTTTTCGATGCGGTACTCACCGCGTTGCCCGGCATGAATCTCGTTGAAGAACACGCGCTCCGCGGCGATGTCGTCCGGGTAGGTAAACTCGCCGAAATTCACTCCCTTCAACTCATCGCCGTGGTAACCCAGCAAGCTCGCGAAGCAGGCGTTATATTCAATGAGACAACCGGTGGGATCACCGAAAGCAATACCGGTATTGGCCCGTTCGAAGATACTGCGAAACCGCTTCTCACTGTCTTTGAGGGCAGCTTCGTAATCATGCCGCGCCGACACATCGCGCGCAGCGGCATACAGGTAACGCTGTCCATCGAGGTCGACCCCGGCGGCGTTGATCTCCGCAAAAAAGCGCGACCCGTCCTTGCGCCGATAGATGGTCTCGTAAACTGCCCCCGCGCCCATCAACCGACGCAGCTTGGCGAGCAAACGGTCGCGCGGAATCTGCGCATCCCAGTCGGTAACATTGAGCGTTCGCGCCTCGGCCATCGAATAGCCGAGCATGCGAGCGAAGGCCAGACTGCAATCCACGACATCACCAGACTCATCCAACAGGTGGATACCGTCGCTGGCGTGGTACAACAGCCGCCGCCCGCTGACGCAGAGCCGCGTCTTCCGCATGTCCGGGG
>CAZWQC010000413.1:0-2414 GCA_964635785.1 uncultured Ectothiorhodospiraceae bacterium | reverse complement strand
CAAATTCGGTCGGGAGTTACGCGACGGGCGGTTGAATTTTGGCTTCGACGTCGAATTTCAAGTCGAAAGCTACCTACGCTATCAAGGCCGCTCGTTCGTGGAGCGATTCGACGCCAACACCTACCTGCTCATGACCAAAGCCTTGGACTATTTCGATCCGGCGCGTGACTATGGGGACAGCTTGACCACCGCGTTCGAGCGCGCCAAAGCGGAGTTTCTGGTGATTTCGTTCACTGGCGACTGGCGTTTCGCCCCATCGCGCTCCCACGAGATCGTGCGTGCCTTGATCGAAGCCGATCGCCTCGTGAGCTACGCGCGTATCGAAGCCAATCAAGGCCATGACGCTTTTTTGATGCCGATCCCTCAGTATCTTGCCGTGTTGCGCGCTTATATGAACCGTGTCGCCGAGGAATGCGAGTAATCATGCGTACTGATTTCGACATTATCGACCGATGGATACCGCCCGGAGCGAGGGTACTCGACTTAGGCTGTGGCGATGGGCTATTGTTGGCCACCCTGGAACAAACCCGGCAAGCCCGCGGCGTTGGCCTTGAAATCGACGAGGACAAAGTGGTCCGGTGTATCGCCCGCGGCGTTCGAGTGATTCAGTTCGATCTGGATGCCGGATTAAAGGAGTTGTTCGACAACGACAGCTTCGATTACGTCGTTATGAGTCAAACCATTCAAGCGGTGCATCATCCGGACATGCTGCTTGAAGAAATGTTACGGGTTGGCCGGACCGGCATTGTCACCTTCCCCAACATAGGCCATTGGCGAAATCGAACCCAGTTGCTTTTCCAGGGCATCATGCCACAAAACCGCGTGCTACCTAACGAATGGTACAGTAATCCCAACATCCACTTGTGTACCCTGCGCGACTTCGAAAGCTTGTGCCAGAAGAAATCGATTCGCATCGAACGGCGTACGGTCGCCGACCATACCCGCCGCCGCAGCTTCGGCTCTCGTTTGTTACCCAATCTGCTCGGTGAAGTGGCGGTCTACCGCATCGGTCGTGACGATCGTTCCACTTGACCTCACCTGTTTCACCGCCTTCATTCGGCAGCCGGATCGCCCTTTTGCGCACCGTCGCCAAACGAGCCGACAGCGAACCAAAGTCCACTCTTGCAACGAGCCAAGTCAAGTCGGCGCACCCGGAAACCCTCTACAACAGCACACTGTGCACGATCATCCAAATACCAAACACCGCAATCCCCAGTCCCATGCTACCGCGGACCCAATCCTTTTGCAGCAGCGGCGCGATCCGATTGGCAGCCAACCCCATGGTAAACAATGCCGGCAACGTTCCCAACCCGAAGCTCAGCATCAACACGGCACCAGCGATGGCCCCGCCGGCCGTTAATGTCCAGATCAACACGCTATAAACCAAGCCGCAAGGCAACCAGCCCCACAACAACCCAAGTTGGAAGGCCTGCCAGGGACTGCCCACCGGCAACAAGTGCCTGCCGAACGGTTGCAAGCGTTGCCAAATTCGACCACCCAACGCTTCCACGTGAGTCAAACCCGACCACAACCCCGCCACATAAAGACCTAGCGCCACCATGAACAAACCGGCAAACGCTTGCAACACTTGCTGCGCCAGATGCACCGACACCAAGTGAGTTGCAAACCAGCCGATCCCGCCCACAATCGCGCCCGCAACAGTATAACTAGTGAGGCGCCCAACGTTGTACGCCAACATATAAGGCCACACCAATGGTGTCTGCCCGCGGACCTCGATCGGCAAACCAAATGTCAGGGCACCGACGATGCCCCCACACATTCCCAAACAATGGCCGGCACCCAGCAAGCCAATCGCGAACGCAGCTAACCCGGTACCGGTCGCCATCGGTAACTCGATCACAGCAAATCCTCGTTGTCACGCCTTCGCATGGCAACCATCAACCTCACTCGTCACGCCTTCGCGTGACAACGAAACGCATCGTTTCGACACAACGATGCCGCACTGACCCAAAAACGTGACGCCATTCACCCGCTCTGCCGCGACGACCGAGTAGCGAAGCCACCCCAAACCGTGGCATCATCGTGCGATGCGACCGACCGCCCGGATTCAGCTCGATCCATCGTTCACGCGATCGAAACACACTTCAACCTTGTAAACTGTCACCAAAGCCCTTAATTGCCCGCACAGTGCTTGTACTTCTCGATAACGAGAACACCTTGTTTCATCGATTCCACGCTACCCTGCTGATCCCGTTCAGTCAGGTCTTTTTCGCACGCTCAGAGAAACCATCAGGATGAAAAAACCGAACATCAGCCCAGAAATCCTACACTCGTTCACCGCCTGCCGCGGGCATTTTTTTGCCGCCGCGTTGTTTAGCTTGGGCGTGAATATCCTTTATCTCGTTTACCCTATTTACATCGTCATCCCGCCGCAGGACTACGATGCGCTGCTC
>CAZWQC010000412.1:0-2433 GCA_964635785.1 uncultured Ectothiorhodospiraceae bacterium | reverse complement strand
ACGATATCGCCTTTGGCGATAACGTGGCCGACGGTGCGGCTGGCCGCTTGTAATGGGGTCAGGTCGGGCCGCTTATAGCGATCGACCGGGGTCGGTACCGTGACGATGTAAAGATTGCAGCCACGCAGATCGTCGGGGGAGTCCGTGAAAACGAGTTGATCGGCGCAATTCAGTTCTTGGGTGGTCACTTCGAGCGTGTGGTCGTGACCTGCCCGCAGCGCTTCGATCCGTTCGGGTTTGATATCGAAACCGACGGTCGGAAAAACCCGGCCAAATGCCACCGCCAACGGCAAACCGACATAGCCGAGTCCAATGACGCCGATACGAGCCTCGTCAAGCGTTAACATGCTTGCCTCATGGTTTGTTGGTCCTCCGTCCGCCTTGCCTGCAAGAAGCGCTGGGATCGTGATTGAACTGTCCGGCGCGTTGCGCGGGACGATCGATTAGAGTTGCTCGTTCCGCGGCGACAGCGTGGGAATCGGCAACTGCCCCGGCATGTTATACGCGAACCAGCTTTTGCTCAACTTCCTGACGTCTGGCAGCCCCGAGCAGCAGTTCGATCAAGCTCAAGGCGAAATCCATCGCGGTGCCAGGACCACGCGAGGTGACGACGTTGCCATCGATTTCAACGGCGTTGTAGCTGATCTGTGTGGTCGGTAGGTGAATGTCGTCGAGCGCACCAGGGTAGGCGGTGACGCGCTTACCATCGAGTAGGCCGACGGCGGCCAAGGCACGCGGAGCGGCGCAAATGGCAGCGACGTAGCGATTGTCGGCGGCATGTGCCTTGAGAATGGCCTGCATATCGAGGTTTTCGGCGAGATGTAAGGCGCCGGGTAGGCCGCCTGGAAGGGCGACGAGATCGAATCGACGGTCGCGCACGTCCTCGATGCGCGCATCGGGTACGATCACTACGCCACGCGAACAGCGCACGGGAGCGGTGGTTGCGGCAGCAACAGTGACTTCCATTTCCGCGCGGCGGAATAGGTCGATCAACGTAACGGCTTCTAGTTCTTCGCTGCCTTCGGCGAGGGGGACAAGGACGCTTGCCATCGGGTTCCTCCGGGTGAGTTCACAAATAGGGTACTGACCGAGACAAGCTTAAGGCCGTCTTCGATCAACCGAGGGATACGCTCGGCGAGCACGGCCAGGGTTGCCGGGTACGGATGCCCGATCGCGACGGCGTGACCGTTTTGGATCGCCAACAGCTCGAGTTGGTCGAACTGTCGCTGGACATAATCCGCATCGCCACGAAGCGTGTCCAAAAACACGTCACGTTGCAGATGACGCAGTCCAATCGCGTGGGCTTGTTCGGTGGCCCGGGTGAGCTCGCTCGTGCGGCTGTCGACAAAGTATAGGCCAAACTGCTGCAACACTTGCATCACCCAACGCATGGGTTGGGGGTGCTGGGTAAGCAAACTGCCCATGTGGTTGTTTGCTCCGACGGCATAGGGGACGGTGGCGAGATCGAAGATCAAGGTTCGCTTTAACTGCCTTTCGTTCATGCCGAGAAAGATGCCACCGGGGCCTAATGGTAGCGGATCGATGGCTTGCATCGGCAGGTGGATCATGACTTCCTTGCCACGGGCATGGGCCAAGCGGGCCAGTTGGTCAGCAAAGGGCGTTAGCGGCAGGATCGAAACGGTCACGGCGCCCGGTAGCGCGAGCGTTCTCTCGCCCTGGGCCAAATTGTTGCCCAGGTCGTCGATGATGATCGCAACCCGGGGCGAGTGGTTTGGCGTTGTCGGTGGATTCTCACTCGAGTCGGCGGCGAGCACGACCAGCGGGTACAGTAGCCAACCCAACCAGCGTACTGCCGCGCGCATTGCCGTTCAGTTCCGTTCCGAGAGAATGGCGAGTCCTTTCAACAGGTTCAATGCCTCGTAAAGCTGATAGTCGGTTTTGGCTAGATGCGAGGTCATCTCCTCGTCTTGTTCGGCGCTGGACTTGTCGTTTCCAGGCGATGGTTCGGTCTCGTCGTTATCGGGTAGTTCCAGGTGGCCGCTCAAGTCGCGTTCTTTAAGTGGGGTGAATCCTTCATCCTCATCCTCGGTCATGCTGACTTTGATCAAGGCAAGTTTGATATCGGGCATAATTCCTTCCGCTTGAATCGAGCGTCCACTTGGGGTGAAGTACAGCGCGGTGGTGAGTTTGACGGCGTTGTCCTGGCGCAGTGGCAGGATGGTCTGGACCGAGCCTTTACCAAAGGTTTGGGTACCCATGATCACCGCTCGATCGTGATCTTGAAGCGCACCGGCAACAATTTCCGAGGCAGACGCCGAACCCTCGTTAACCAATATGACCAAAGCCGCACCATCGAGCACATCGCCTTTGCTGGCACTGTAGCGCAGCTGTGCCGACTCGTCACGACCTTCCGTGTAGACGATCAAGCCGGCGTCGAGAAAGGCGTCGGCAACATCGACCGCGCCGTTGAGA
>CAZWQC010000411.1:0-2455 GCA_964635785.1 uncultured Ectothiorhodospiraceae bacterium | reverse complement strand
CCGCCATGATGTTCAGCAATTCCAGGGGACCCAAGGTCAGTTGTTGCGAATAGTTAAGTTCCAACATCTTCATCAACTGCGGCGGCAAATCCGAGAGAGCGTTTTGCACCTCGAAAACCGATGGCCCACGCTGACCTTCGCCATAAGTCACCTTCAAAGCCGTCGTTTCAACGGGCGAGTACACTGCATTGACACGGAACAGGACGTTATCGTCCAAGTAATCCCGCCGCAGGAAATTGACGCCGGGCGTTAACTTGAACTGAGGCACAGGCGAGAAAGTATCTTGGATAAAAGCGGTATATTTATTCCAGGCACCGTTTTCGCCTAACTCTTCTTGATCCATGCCGTGGTCGGTGCTACGGAATTGATCAGCCGCCGTAAATCGATTGGTGTCGCGCCGCTCCCACTCGAAGCCGGCGATGATTTGATTCATCGGTATCTGGAAATCGAGCTGAGTCAGGAACTTATGGTCTTTGGAGAAGTGATCCTCAACTCCCTGATTTTCGCCGATAATACTACTGAATCGGTCATTCGAGGTGATGTGGTGGTATTCCACTAGGAAATCCAGATCTTGCAGAATGGGATATTCCATGCCGCCAAACAACATGGCCTGATCGCGATCCGCGATATAGGAGCCTGGATCGCGAGGACGGATCATGGAGGCGTCGGAATAGCTTTGCTTAAAATGCACCCCGCCATAGAACCACTTGAAACGCCCATAGAGATCAAACGTCTCGTCGTGTGCCTCCATCCAAAAATTATCCGGATCGAGATCCCGCGTCGCATCACCGGCGTTTCGTGAATAGTCTGTGGTATTGGCATGAAACTCCGCCAATTCGTCGTAGTCTCGGTCGCTTTTGAATGTGGACATGCTGCCGCCGAGGACATAGTCTTCTCCGGATACCCGGAACACCGCCGATCCGCCCCGCGTATCAGCCTCACCGACCATGTATTGGCCTTCAATCCCATCCTCGCCCTCCTCGCCGAACTTGGTCACAATATTGATCACCCCATCCATGGCCTCGGTACCGTAGAGACTGGAGTTCGGTCCCTGCAAGACCTCGACGCGTTTGATCTGACTGGCCGGGTAAGTACCGTCGGTGATTAATGCCTCTTCGGCAAACACATTATTCCATTTGCGGCCATCGATCAGAATCACGGTACGTTCAAAGCTCCCGCGGAATCCACGTTGGCCGCCTTTGAGCAGGTTATGCGACCATTCCAGGTCAACGTTGGGAACCGCTTGCAGAATTTCCCGCAAATCTCGCCAGCCGTATTGGCGGATCATATCCTCGGTGATCACATACACGGTACCGGAGCTTTGTAGAATCGATTCCTGGGTTTTCGAGGCGACTTGGACCCGAATCGAGGTCAATTCTTCCAATGACAACGAATACAACGCCGGCAGTTTAGCATCCGCTACCTCTTGTCCGACTACCGTCGCGGCGTAAAGGGATAAAAAAAATACCAACAACACGAGCAATAAACGACTGCGTCGCGATATCATGATAGATTACCTGTTATGGTTATGGTTACTCGTCGTTTCGGTACCCATGTTGTGACACGAGCACCTCCAACTGATCATGATTACCACACTGTACTAGTTCACCGCAAATCAGTCAGTTGCGGGACATGGTTCAGGCGAACACGCGGTTGAGTTAGTTTTGTCGAAGCTCACCGACTCGGCCGCTTACTCTCCCAATCCATTGCACACTTGTCAAGGTTTGGCCTCAATGTTTCTACTGAGCAGCACGAGCAGTGTCGCTTACCCCGTCGATCGGCTAGGCGAGTGCTTGAAGGAGGGCTTCGCTGATATTCGAGTCAATTATTCGATTGAACTGATTTATCACCAAGTTCCCGTATTCCCCATCGACGCCCAGGGTTCCTGCGGTGCAAGCGGCGCCCCTGCTTGCAGAAACTCAATCGAAATACCGTCTGGCGTGCGGATGAAAGCCATGTGACCATCGCGCGGCGGACGATTGATGGTGACGCCCGCTGCTTGCACTCGGGTACAAGTTGCGTAGATATCGTCGACTTCGAAGGCGAGGTGGCCAAAATTCCGACCGCCAGTATAGGTTTCCTGATCCCAGTTGTACGTCAGCTCGAGCAACGGCGCCGCCGTCGCCTGAGCCTGCGCAGCATCTTTCTCGGCGGCGAGATAGACCAGCGTAAACCGCCCTGTTTCGCTGTCTTTACGGCGAATCTCCTGCATCTCGAGGATCTTGCAGAAAAAATCAAGCGATCGATCGAGATCGCTCACACGAATCATGGTATGCAAATAGCGCATGCGGGCTGCTTCCCGTTGGTTAGTCGTTGACGACCCGAATCGTATCACCATCTCGCAAACCATGTCGCCCGGCCAATACGATCTGCGCATCGGCCGGTAGCGTCACCGCTGCGGCGCGACCCTCCACGGCACCCGGGATCGGCTGGAATTGCGCGGTCGTGCCGTTCG
>CAZWQC010000410.1:735-2465 GCA_964635785.1 uncultured Ectothiorhodospiraceae bacterium | reverse complement strand
CGCCGCGTTGGGCCACGGGGTGGTCGTCGATGATGTCACAGGCTATGCGGGGCCGCTGGCTGGGATCGCATCCACATTGACTTGCGTGACGACACCATACGCGCTTATTTGCCCGTGCGATATGCCCTGGCTCCCTTGCGACATGGCAAAGCGTTTGGCTGCGGCACTGATGGCGACAGACTCGGATGTTGCCGTGGCGCATGACGGCGTCAGGCTACAGACTCTGTGCGCATTGCTGCCATCCGCATTGCGACAGGACATGTCGAGGTATCTTGCCCGGGGGGAGCGTCGGGTCGATGGCTGGCTGGCTCGGCAGCATTGCGTTGTTGTCGACTTCGCCGATGCGCCCGAGGCGTTTGCCAATTTGAATGTGCCCGATGAGTTGAGACGCGATGGCTCAGCGTGAGGCCCAATCCCGACGGATGGCGAGTTGAGGCGAAAGAAGGCGCTGGTTTTCACGCGGCACGAAGGCATTTTTCGCGAGGTATTGCTGATGATAGACCTCGGCATAGTAGAACGACGGCGCCGCCATGATCTCGGTCGTGATGGTTCCCAGTCCGCGCTGGTCCAACTTGGCCTGATAGTGCGTTCGAAAGGCCTCGGCGGTGGCAATCTGCGCGTCCGAGTACGCATAGATCGCGGAACGATATTGTGTGCCGAGATCGTGCCTTTGGCGCATGCCCTGTGTCGGGTCGTGGCCCTGCCAAAACACATCGAGGAGCTGTTCGTAGCTCACGATGGTCGGATCGAAGACAACGCGGACCACTTCGGCATGGCCGGTCCGACCGGTGCACACTTCCGCATAGAGCGGATTGGGTGTGAAGCCGCCGGCGTAACCGACGGCGGTGGTGTAGACGCCCGGTAGCTGCCAATATCGACGTTCGGCGGGCCAAAAACAGCCCATACCGAACATGGCCAGCGAGAGCCCCTGCGGAAAGGGCGGGGCGAGGCGGTTACCGTTGACGAAATGTCGCTCGGGTATCGGCATAGGCTGTTTGCGTCCGGGCAATGCCTGTCCCGGGGTGGGCATGACCATTTTGTTGAACGATTGCATCCGCTCTGGCCTCGCTGACAGCCACCGTTGAAAATCGTTACCTTGCCCTCATCATCTGCCCAGTTCAAGCGAGAGGATGATTTATCCGATGAAACGTGTCGTGTTATTTTTAGTGACCAACTTGGCGGTTGTGCTGTTGTTGCACATCGTGGCCAGTTTGTTTGGCTTCGACCATCGCGTGGGCGGCAACAATTGGCTTTCCGTCCTTGGGTTCTGTTTGGTGTTCGGCATGGGCGGTTCGTTTATCTCGCTCGCGATGTCGAAGTGGATGGCGAAACGAGCCATGGGCGTGCGTGTGATCGAGACTCCGCAAAGCGCCGACGAACAATGGTTGCTGCAGACCGTTGCGCAGCAGGCCAGGCAGGCGGGGATCGCGATGCCGGAAGTGGGATTCTTCGAGTCGCCCGATCCCAACGCTTTTGCAACCGGCCCAAGCCGCAATAATTCGCTGGTGGCGGTGAGTACCGGCCTGCTCGAACACATGAATCGTGACGAAGTGGAGGCCGTGTTGGCGCATGAGGTCAGTCATGTCGGCAATGGCGACATGGTGACCATGGCGTTGATCCAGGGTGTGGTGAACACATTCGTGATGTTTCTGGCGCGCGCGCTGGCGGCGCTGGTTGATAGTTTCCTGCGCCGCGATGGAGAAGAGGGTGGGGGACTCGGTGGCTTGGCC
>CAZWQC010000410.1:0-725 GCA_964635785.1 uncultured Ectothiorhodospiraceae bacterium | reverse complement strand
ATTGTGTTTGGCGTGATCGCATCCATTATCGTTATGTGGTTTTCGCGGCAGCGGGAATATCGTGCGGATGCCGGCGGTGCCGCGTTGGCCGGCCGCGACAAGATGGTATCGGCCTTGCGAGCGTTGCAACGGGTCACAGAGCCGCAGGAGCTGCCAGGGCAAATGGCTGCCTTTGGTATTTCTGGAAAGCGTGAAGGCTTGATGGGGTTGTTCTTGAGCCATCCGCCGCTTGAAGATCGGATTGCCGCGTTGCAGGCCATGGCTTGAGTTCGTTTGGTTTGGGGTGACACCGCAGGCGCGGTGTCACCGAGGGGGCGATGGGATTTGACATATCTGCCGATGACTTTTTGGGAACCGGTTCCTGTCACGTCGTTTCGATTTTAACCAATGATGGGAGGCGAGCGCTGCCGCGACCATCGGCAGTATCACCGGACAATGCCTTATCCTTATCCCGTCTGAAAAAGCTGTCGAATCGTCCCCAAGGCAGCATCTAACGCCGGCCACATGAGACTCGAGGTGAGCAACGGCAGCCAATACAGCCAAGTGCCGGGTGCGTGGCCGGTTATCCCGTTGATCCAGAGAATGATGGTCATATACACCGCCAGGACACTACCCACGCTCACGGCCTGTTGCCACAACGGAAACACGACAATGCGTTGATGCAAACGCAATGCGAGATAGGCGGCCACGGCGAGTGCCAACGGGTATTGTCCGAGTAACCCGCC
>CAZWQC010000409.1:0-2469 GCA_964635785.1 uncultured Ectothiorhodospiraceae bacterium | reverse complement strand
ATCCCTACTACGGCGGTTAGGGTCACCCGCATTGGGGTGGCCACTACCCAGCATGGGGTTATGCCTATCCGACTTATCAATTACCTCAAGCGACGACCTCGAAACCCAGCGCGGATTGATCGCATTACATAACATCTGTTCGCGGGCACAAGGATGTGCCGGCTGACGCAAACTTAGAACCGAATGACGACCGTAAAATCGTTTGGCAAGTAACCGGTGATCACGGATACTTTGCCGGATAGCGTTCTTTCACATAATCGACGTATCTTCGCTGGGTTCCGGTAAAACAAACCGTCGGGTTGCCGATGTGGGAAAGGGCGGGCCCGAAGCAGGTTGAATGCGATACCGCGTCGGCTTCGCTCGGCCATGCGAAGGAGCAAACCGAGCATCATTTGTTCCCAGCTATCGGCGGAAACACGATCGTTTTTGTAACCAAATGTTCCCGAGGCAAAGGTATAATCGGCGGGAAGACGTGGTTCGGAGTCTACGTAAAACTGCGCTCGCGGGTCTCGTCCGTAAAGAGAGTATGCGAGGTCTATCATCTCTTGACTGATATCATACCCATAGTATTGGCCATTGACGAGATAGCCGTGTAGCGATAGATAACCAAATAGGGCACCGTAAGCACAGCCGACATCGTTGATATGCAAACCGCCAACGTTTCGTTCCGACGGTGGAATCGACGCTGCGAGAATTCGAAAGCGGGTTTTCTGTGTTGCCTCGGATTGCCACAACGCGCTTTTCGGTGTCGCGCCATAACGCATTGCGCAGCGATCGAAATTGGTGGCGATGAGTTGTAGTGAACGATCGTCGAATGCGCTGGTACTCGTGTCGGTCGATCGGGGTCGTCGGGTATGCCGTGGTCGGTCCGGTATAGTGTCAGGTGAGTTGCATCGGAGACGGCGAGAGAACAACTGCAGCAAGGAACGTCGCAGCAAGTGAGTCATTTTCCTATCGCTGATCAGATTCATTGGTCCCTTTTCTCAGGTGGGCGATGGGCGGGTGTGGATTGTCGTGCTAAGAATCGATCGCGTTACCGATCACAACACGTGGTCAATGCACAAATGCGATCGAATGCCTCGGCAGCACCCAAGCGAATCGCGTAGTCCACGGAATCGGACACGACGGTCATGCTTGGGTTTATCTCGACGGACGGGACTTGATTTTGGTACGCCAACGCAATCGGTGCGGCGATATAAGGGAACGACGAACTCGTCCCGACGCTCACGACCAGATCGAATTGCATTCGATCGAAATGGTGCAAAAAGTCCATCGCCGGTTGCGGGAGGTTTTCGCCGAACAGGATGACATTCGGGCGCACGATGCCGTCACAATACTCGCAGCGCGGTGGGAGTTCGGGCTTGGCACCATAATTATCGATGCAAATCTCGACCGAGGCCGGTTTCAGGCAATCGACGCAATACAGTTCTCGGGCATTGCCATGCATCTCAACCAGGTTCGTTGTTTTGGCAACCACGTGAAGCCCATCGACATTTTGTGTCATGACCCATGAACCAGGCTTGTTTGCGGTGATGGCGGCCATCACAAGGTGCGCGATGTTCGGTTTGGCGTGACGCGAGACCTCCCCGAGTTGCCAAAGATAATGCCAGGTAATCTCTGGGTGAGCGGCGAAAACATCGATGCTCAATGCCTGCTCGATGGTCAAGCCATGTTCAGTGGAGTTCTCCTCGTACAAACCGCCGATGCCGCGGTAGGTTGGCAGACCGGAATCGACCGAAACCCCAGCGCCGGTAATGAACAAAATCCGTTGCGATTGATCGAACAGTTTCGCGACGGCAACCAATTGGTCATCAATCTGCATGGCGATGTCTCCGCGACGAAAATGGTCTTCAGTTTGCCATATTTCCTCGCAAGATTGGACCAGCCGCCGGCAACCGCCTTGGATTGAACGAGGATTGTTCCCCCTCGCTTGGTCGGACACGAATTGCGATTTGAAAAACAGCGCGGTCGACCCGTTTATCTGGTAGATGGGTTTGTCTGGATTGAATGCGAGGACCAATCAACGATCGCTGTAGCAAGCGTGTCATCAGTTCTCGTCTCCCGCACCCGCGGGGGAGGGACACAGCGCAGTATTGTGCAAAAAACGTTGGCAACAACGAATACTGTTGCCAAAGTCTAAGGCATTACCTACAATCCGAGATCACCGAAGACTCGGGGGCGACCTGGCTTCGACGTGGATTGCAAAACCTAAGGTGCATGCCGAGGATGCAGCTATCTCGTAAATCATGCTGCAAAACGATAGTTGCCAACGACGACAACTACGCTCTCGCGGCGTAAGCCGTGAGCCACTGCCTGAACCGTGCTTGTGCGGGTCAGACGTCCTTCACCGGACCGCAGTGGTCATCGAAACACAAGCTCGCAGTGAGACTTGCTCGGCGTCAAGCTGCTAAAACTTTACGAGTTAGTTGCCGATCATCCTGTCCGTCGGAGGGTCTGCGGCGAATGCAA
>CAZWQC010000408.1:0-2499 GCA_964635785.1 uncultured Ectothiorhodospiraceae bacterium | reverse complement strand
GAGGCCGAGGGGATCATCGCCCCGGCGGCGGATCGTTGGCTGGCCCGCCTGCGTGATTTCACCGTCATCGGCCACGGCGAGCCGCCAACACCGCTGGTATTGGATGGCGCGGGTCGGCTGTACTTGCATCGGTACTGGGATTACGAGCGACAGCTGGCGGCCGACCTGTTGGCCCGGCATCGTGTCTTGCACACCCCGGATACCCGATCGTTGGACATGCTACAGCAGGGTCTGCGCCGGCTATTTCCAACGACCGAGGTGCGCCCGGACTGGCAGAAAATCGCAGCCACCACGGCGGCGCTGCGTCAGTTTTGTATTATTTCCGGCGGTCCGGGGACGGGCAAGACGACGACCGTGGTTCGATTGCTGGCATTGTTACTCGAACGCCAGGCCAGCTCCGAGCCACCCTTGCGCATAGCGCTTGCGGCACCGACCGGAAAGGCGGCCGTGCGGCTGCAGGAATCCATACGCAAGAACAAAGCCTCGTTGGCTGTAGACCCGGCAATCCGTGAAGCCATACCAGAACAAGTCGTCACCCTCCACCGTCTACTTGGGGCCCGTCCGGATTCGGTCTTCTTTCCCCATAATCGGGATCACCCGCTGGCACTGGATGTCCTGGTGCTAGACGAGGCCTCCATGGTGTCCCTTGCGTTAATGAGCAAACTTTGCTGGGCCCTCCCGATGGACGCTAAGCTGATTCTTCTCGGTGATAAGGATCAGCTCGCCTCGGTGGATGCGGGGTCTGTGTTGGCCGATCTGTGTGCCAACAACGAAGGATTCGGTGATGCCTGGCGTGCCGAGCTCGCAAAACTCACCGACGAAACATTGCCAACAACAGCAACATCGGACGGACCATTGGCCGATGCCGTCGTGGCGTTGCGTCACAGCTATCGATTCGCGGGCAAATCGGGGATTGGCCGTCTGGCAGCCGCGGTGAATGCCGGCGCCACCAGTGAAGCGGTCGAGCTGCTGGAACATCCGCCGCCGGATCTAATATGGCTCGCCCCCGAGCGGTCGGTAACGGAACAGGCGGCGATAGCATATCGCGACTACTTGAACGCGATGGCGCAACGCGCTGCGCCACGGGAGGTATTCTGCCGCTTTGAAGCCTTTCGTTGCCTGTGTGCGCTGCGTGATGGGCCACAAGGCGTAACTGGCGTCAATCGTGCGATCGAGACTTTGTTGCAGGCGCGTGGCCTGATCCGTACCGACTCGCGCTGGTATGCAGGCCGACCGGTGATGATAACCACCAACGACTACAACCTGCGCCTGTTTAATGGTGATCTCGGGCTGATCCTTCCCGACCCCAAACAGCCTGACCGATTACTGGCCTGGTTTCCGGATTTGGATGGACAAATGCGCGGTATTCTGCCGACTCGTTTACCAGAGCACGACACCGCCTATGCCATTACGGTCCACAAAAGTCAGGGATCGGAGTTCGAGAGCGTGCTATTGCGATTGCCCGACCGGCCCAATCCGGTCCTCAGCCGCGAACTGCTTTACACCGCCATTACCCGTGCCGCCAAACGGTTCATGGTGCAAGGGACGATGGCCACGATCACGGCCATGATCGCTGCGCCCACGGTTCGGGTTTCGGGGTTGGCATCACGCCTGGCAGACGAGCAAACGCCCGGCAGATCCGGTCACCGTACAAATTGCGTTGATGATTAGCGTCGACGCTCAGCCAGTCGGCGAGCTTTGAGATCGCAATCGATCGTTGCAAAAGCCACGATTCCCGCCCCCCCTTGTGCCAGTGGGATTTGGGCGAGGCGAGCCTGAACAAAACTTTTGCAACGATTGATCTTAAAGCAAATCACGGATCGATTCAGATCAACCCGATCAACAAACTCGCACCGATCAAGGCAATCACACTACCGCCGGTGCGCACCGCGAGGCGCCCGCTCGGCCAATGTGCCACCTGGCCAAGGGCGATGCCGACCAGATGCAATAGACCGGTTGCGACAACGAACCCCAAACCATAAACGACCGGACTGACCATGGTCGGCAATTCGCTACCGTGAGCGTAGCCATGAAAAACGGCAAACAGCCCGATCACAAGGGCGCTTGCCCAAAGCCGCAGCCGCACCGTCAGCGCCACCATCGCCCCCAAGAGCAACACCGAGGTCGCGATACCGGTTTCCACGATCGGTAATGGCAGACCCATCAGGCTCAACGCCCCACCCAACACCATCATGATTGGAAACACGACGGGTAACAGCCAGATAGCCGGCATTCCGAGTAAGCATCCCCAAAGCCCTACGGCGACCATCGCAACCAAATGGTCGAGACCAGACATCGGGTGACTGAACCCCGTCGCAAATCCGTCGCCGACACCGACTCCGGTGTGGGCGTGGACAACGCTAGCTAATAAAGACAGTATTGCAACAAAGACAAACGCTTGGCCACGAGACATGACTTGGGTCTCCAAATGATGAAAGGACAACGTGAATCGACGCTTGGCCGAAGCAAGTTTAATCCTTTCGTTGTAAAGATGATTGA
>CAZWQC010000407.1:0-2500 GCA_964635785.1 uncultured Ectothiorhodospiraceae bacterium | reverse complement strand
CGGGTTGCGTCGGCTTGGTTAGGTAGGAATCGAGCCCCGAAGTCTTGCCTTTGAGCTTATCAAACAGCGTGTCCCGGGACGTCAGAGCAATCACCGGGAGCTGCTTGAACTCGGGGTGTTTGCGGATTCGGGCAAGCACCTTGAAGCCGTCGATCCCCGGCAGATTCAAGTCCAACAGGACCAGTGCTGGACGTTCGTTGTTTAGCTGTGCCAACGCCTCAAATCCATCCTTGGCCTCCACCACGGGAAACCCCGCCTCACGCAATGAGCGGCAAATCGCTCTGCGAGACACTGTACTATCTTCCACGACGAGCAGTTTGCTGGCCACTTGACTCAGTCGGGTTTGGGGTGCCTGCCCCGCGTCTTGAGCAAAAGCCGGTCGATACTTCGCGTTGCGTACCGACGCATCGAACTCAATACCGAATGAGCCAAGAATCTCTTCTGTCGTCGGTAACTGCGGATCCCGTCCCCGCAGCGGCGCGGTTTCCGCATCATAGGAATGTCGTACCCGTCTCGCCTGTTTTAGTAGGCTGATGGCCGCCATTCCCTGACGATGCCGAAAAGCGATGTGGACGAGATCGCCCTCAGACAATACCATTGAACCCCAGTGTTGCGATTCGCTGACGAAGAAAACGCTGCCCGTACGGCGGCTGTGGTGGAGCTCAAACACGAATCGTATAAGATCCGCCACGGCGACAAAACTGTCCGCTTCATTGCTGGAATTTTGCATATCTATCTACACCGCTGTTCACAGCATTCGTTGGTGATGATGTTGCTAGACGACGATTCCTATAAACTTAACAGATTATGGTGATAACGCAAGTCGACCAACCGAACAAAGCCAGCCGTAGCGCATCGCACCTGTTCAAGAGAAAGCAAGCCATCCCTTTGAGTCAGCGAATCCTTTTTGTCGCACGGGTGAATCCCTCGGGCGATTCGCGGGTACTGCTAGCCAAAACATTCGTTCGCATTAGGAATTGTCGCTTTGCGTGCCAATCACCCAGCAATCCTTGGGGACTTATAAGGCGCAACCGCATTGAGGTAAAAAATCCGTAAACGATGCGGGTAAATGATAGGTCGGATTTGACTACATTGTTAGCCATCTGTCCGCCAGATCGACTCGTTTATCGTTTCTGTACCGATGCCGGCGTGATATCATCGTCCTCTCATCCTCGGATATCGGTCGTGGAAAACCATCCTTTACTGGCAACGCTCAATCCCGCCCAGCACGCCGCGGTGGCCGGACCCGCTCAATCCATGCTGGTACTCGCCGGTGCTGGCAGCGGGAAAACTCGGGTCTTGGTCCATCGTATTGCGTGGTTGATCCAAACCCAGCACATTCCACCCACTGGGCTTCTCGCCGTCACGTTCACGAACAAAGCGGCACGGGAAATGCGTGAACGGCTAGAAAGTCTGCTTGGCTACCCAACTCGCGGTCTTTGGCTTGGCACTTTCCACGGTTTGGCCCATCGTTTCCTGCGCACGCATTGGCAAGCGGCGGGCCTAAGCGAAACTTTCCAGATTCTGGATGCGGACGATCAATTGCGAGTGGTCCGGTCGGTGCTGCGCACACTATCGTTCGACGAGACAAAATGGCCACCGAAACAATCTCGCTGGTACATCAATACCTGGAAGGAGGATGGTGCGCGTCCCGAACATATCGATCCGGCCGACGACTTCAACTTAGTCCAACAACTCAAGGTCTACCATGCCTATGAAGCGGCCTGCCGCACAGCGCAGGTTGTCGACTTTGCCGAATTGTTGCTACGCACCATCGAAACGCTACGCCGATCGAGCGAGTTGCTTGCACACTATCGACAACGGTTTCAGTCCATTCTTGTCGACGAGTTTCAAGATAGCAACGCACTCCAGTACGCTTGGTTGAAACTGATGGCCGGCGAGCGGATCCCCGTCTTCGCGGTCGGTGATGATGACCAATCGATCTATGGTTGGCGCGGTGCTCGAATCGAACACATTCAGCAATTTGACCGTGACTTTCCCCATTCCGAATTGCTCCGCTTGGAACAGAATTACCGCTCCACGGCAACCATTCTCGATGCCGCCAATTATCTGATCGCGCACAACGCCGGCCGCCTCGGCAAAAATCTATGGACCGAGGGTCGGCAAGGTGAGTCGATCCTGTTGTATTGCGCGTACACCGACATCGACGAAGCCGAATTCATCGTCGAACTCGCTAAACAATGGCTTGACGAAGGCGGCCGGCGGCGCGACATCGCCGTCCTTTATCGCAGTAATGCTCAGTCTCGCGTGCTCGAAGAAGCGCTGTTTCGTGCCAATCTACCTTACCGGGTCTATGGAGGCTTACGCTTCTTCGAGCGCCAGGAAATCAAGGACGCACTCGCCTATCTGCGGCTTGAGGTCAACCACGACGACGATGTTGCTTTCGAGCGCGTCGTCAATCAGCCGCCGCGCGGCATCGGCCAACGCACGTTGGCCACCATTCGCGAAGCTGCACGAGATCGTGGCGGCTCTTACTGGC
>CAZWQC010000406.1:1848-2518 GCA_964635785.1 uncultured Ectothiorhodospiraceae bacterium | reverse complement strand
GTGACCGGCCAGCGGTCCAGGTCGGCTTCGTCGGCCAGCGTATGCGGAACGAAGCTTTGGTGGCGGAACGTCCACAAGAGTCGGTCGAGTTCTCGTGCCGTCAGTATGTCCGCGGTCCGCAGGTGCACGCGGTGGCCTTGATGAAAAGCCTTCTCGGCAATACGGCAAGCGGTCACTTGAACTTGTTCCGGCTCGCGGCTACCAACGAGATAGAAGTCGATGCGGCTCATGACTTCGCGGCAACGCGGTCAAGCAAGTATTGGGTAAGCAAGGGCACCGGTCGACCGGTCGCACCTTTTTGTTCACCGCTGACCCAGGCCGTACCGGCAATGTCAAGATGGGCCCAGCGAAGCTTTTTCACGAAACGAGACAGGAAGGTACCGGCCGTGATGGTGCCGGCCGGTCGCCCCCCGATGTTGGCCATGTCGGCCGCGCGACTTTTCAATTGTTCGCCATATTCCTCCCACAAGGGCAACTCCCAGGCGCGGTCGAAACTCTCCCAGCCTGCGGCGAGAAGATCATGCGCCAAAGCCGGATGATTGCTCATCAGGCCGTTGGCATGGTGTCCCAACGCCACGATACACGCGCCGGTCAGGGTGGCGATGTCGATCACCACGTCCGGCTCAAAACGTTCGCAATAGGTCAGGGCATCGCACAGGACCAGCCGTCC
>CAZWQC010000406.1:0-1838 GCA_964635785.1 uncultured Ectothiorhodospiraceae bacterium | reverse complement strand
CCTTCGGCGTCGGTATTGAGGATTTCGACCGTTTGTCCGGATAAGGTTTGGACGATATCGCCCGGGCGGCTCGCACGACCGTCGGGCATGTTCTCCGCGGCGGCGACCACACCGACCACGTTCAGCGGCAGCTGCATGTCAGCACAAGCAGCGAGCGTCCCAAACACACTGGCCGCCCCGCTCATGTCGAATTTCATCTCGTCCATGTCCTGCGCGCCCTTGATGGAAATCCCGCCCGAGTCGAAGGTGATGCCTTTACCGACCAGTGCAATGGGTTTTTCGTCTTCGGCGCCACCGTGATAATGCATCACAATCAACTTGCCGGGCTCGTTACTGCCGCGACTGACTGCAAGAAACGCATTCATGCCAAGCGTTTGCATTTGTTCTTCGTCGATCACCTCGACACTGACCGTGGTATGCAGCTTTGCCAGTACCAAGGCTTGTTCGGCAAGATAGGTCGGGGTACAGACGTTGCCGGGCAGATTGGCCAAATCGCGGGCGCGGCATTTGCCGGAAGCAATGGCAACCCCTTCGCGCACGGCTTGCTCGCCGTCATTGAGTTCGCGCCGGCTCGGTAGAGCGAGTGTCAACTTGCGTAGGGGACGCCGCCGTTGTTCTTTGTCGGACTTGAAGGTATCGAAACGATACAGATGGTCTTCCACCACTTCGATGGCTTGGCGCAATTTCCAATTGGTATCGCGTTGCTTGACCGAAAGGTCGGTGAGATAACTGACGCCCTCGGTGCCACCACTTTGTTCGAGCGCTTTGATCATCGCTGTGTTGACCTTGCGATAAGCGCGTTCATCGAAGTCTTTTTCCTTACCGCAGCCAACCAGCAAGACCCGGTCACACAGAGTGTTCGGCACATCGTACAACCACAAGGTTCGTTCGGGTTCCCCCTCCATGTCACCGCGCCGCAAAATCGCCGACAAGTAGCCATCACTGGCCTCGTCGATCTGCTTGGCTGGACCGGACAGGCGTCGATTCTGGAAAACGCCGACCACGACACATGCCACACGCTGCTTTTCGGGGTTTCCGCTCTTGGTTGAATATTGCATCACAGACCTCGGTTAGGGCGCCCACTTGATGTGGCACCAGTGGGCGATGTCTTGAAGCGCGATCACGTAGGCTGAAATTGTCGTAACCCGTCACTTCTGGAATACTGCCTAGTTTATGCAAATTGGCGGCGCGGCGACATGCCACTGTTCGGGATTTTGGACCGTTATCTCCTGCGCGAACTACTCATGACGCAATTGGCGGTCATGGTGGTGTTGACCTTGACCATCGTTGGCAATTTCTTCGCTCGGTTGTTGAGCTACGCCGTCGAGGGACGTTTCCACGCCGACATCTTATTGCCTTTGGTGGGCTTGATCAGCTTACATGCTCTGATCGAAACCTTACCCGTCGGCGTGTTCTTGACGGCGATGCTGACGCTTGGCCGCCTGTACAAAGACAGCGAGATGCCGGCGCTGCGTGGTGCCGGTGTCGGTTATCTGCGAATGTACCGGCCGTTGTACCTGTTCGCGGTGCCGCTGACCCTTGCCAGCGGGGTGTTGAGTCTGCTGGTTGGACCTTGGGCAGCCGGCATGGTCGACCAGATCAAATATGAGGCGAGCAATCGCTCCGAATTGGTTGGGATTGCGCCGGGGCGGTTTATCGAAGCCAAAGATGGGCGGCGCGTGTTTTTCGTAGAATCGATCAAGGACGATCGCATGAGCCAGGTATTCGTTTTTGTTCGTGACGATGACAAACGGCACATCGTGACGGCACAACAAGCCGAGCTGGCGCGGCAACCTCTGACCGGGCGACGTTTTATCGTGCTTGAGGACGGTTTTCGC
>CAZWQC010000405.1:0-2550 GCA_964635785.1 uncultured Ectothiorhodospiraceae bacterium | reverse complement strand
GGAAGCTGAGGTTCTACCATTGAACTACACCCGCTAGAATGGCGAAGTCTACCAAAGGTAAGATTGGGTTGCACCATTTTTCTTTCGCAGCGTTCGATGCGGCGCCAGGTCGTTGTCTCCCAGGTTGAAGCGGACTGGAACGACCGGAACGACGCTGCGAATCGGTGGCACGGTGAGGTTGGCGATGTCTGACCGTCCCGCCAACCGTTGTTGACACCGCGCCTGAGAACGAGCTCGAATGGGTATGGCATGGTCATCATTATCCACGAATTTCCGTGATAACCGGACCAATGGTCTCAAGCGTCGGGGCGTCCCGGTCGCTAGCAAGGTATCCGAGTTAATTTACTGAGGAGAGCAGACATGATTTCGTTCGGTGGCGGCCTCGAATCGTTGTTTCACCCATTCCCGCAAATGGGCCCTGCCACATCGGCCCTAGTTGGTGCGTCCAGTCGTGAGGGCGCAGAAGCGATGTCCGAGTTGACACCGTCATCTCGCGATGGTCGTGACGTGACGGCGACGCACGTTGTGTTGTCGCGGTTGGCGACCGCTTTCGCTCAGCGGTCGGCGTTTCAAGGACAAATCGCGTTGCATCCGAAGGTTTCGACACCGGCGGATGCTTTCGACTCCGGCGAGGTGGCGAACAATGTGTTGGATTTCGTCGCAAATGCCATTAACGGCGCGAAAGCAAGGGGCGAAGACTCCGGGCGCTTGGAAACGATGTTGGCCCAAGCACGGGAAGGAATCGAGCAAGGGTTCGGCGAGGCCAAAGAAGCACTGCGGGCGATCGATTTCTTGAGTGGCAATCTGGAGCAGCGCATCGACGATAGCTATGGCATGATCGGCCAAGGCTTGAATGGATTCGGTGAACAACTCGGTCGCGGTGAAAAACTGAGCTTTGATCGGTTTCGGGAATTGCAACCGGATCGGGTGGGCGCGGCGAGCCAGTCTTCGGTCGCGACATTTGCGCAGACGGAGCGATCCTCGGAAATGCGTGCGAGTATGGAGTTTCGTACGCAAGAAGGCGATGTCGTGCGAGTTCACTTCAGTGATAGCCGGTTCGATCGGCAAGCGCTAGGGCAACGCGTTGCCAGTGACAGCAACGGTGCGGCCGCACTCGCGTTTTCACTTTCGTCAACAGGCGTTTCGCGGGAGTTTGGCATCGAAATCGAGGGGGAGTTATCGCAGGCGGAAACCGATGCGCTCGGCAAGGTCTTCGAGGAAGTCGCGTCGATGTCAACCCAATTCTTCGAAGGCGATCCGCAACGTGCATTCGAGATGGCGAAGAATTTAGGCTACGATGACGAGCAAATCGCGGGTTTTACCATCGGGTTAAGCAAGACCGAAACGCAAGCCGTCAGTCAGGCGACAGCGGCTTACAGCGAAGTTCAACATAATGGCGGTGGCCGCCCGCAGCTTGGTGAAATGCTGACGGGCATGAGTGACTATGCCCGGCATTTGTTTGGGGCGCTCGATTCCGCCCAGGTCTTTCCCGATCCGCGCGAACTGATTTCGTCAGCAGCCCGCATGATGAATGACCTCCAAATACAGCTATTTAACCCGCCGGGCGAGCAACGTGATACGCTCAACTCCAAGATGCAAGGATTAAACGATTATTTGATTAACGCCTTTAATGCCGTCTAACGACTTTGCGACCCGCAAAGCGATTTGCGGCTAGCGCTTAGCATTGGCAAGATTGGCGCCGGAGATATGTACCGTAATCACCCAAATTAAGCGATCGACCACAACCTCGGTATCGCCATCGTGTTGCAACCGTTCTCGTAACACTCGAACGGAGTGCCCACAAGGTAACGATGCCAATTCGTAACAAACTCGTGTCGAGGTTATGGCGAGCTTTAGCCAAATCCGGTCGAATTTGTGCTGCCTGCTCGTCATACCTGATGGCCGGATCATTTTCTGCTGCTTACTGCAGACAAACCCCAAGCTGTTGTAGGCGTCAGCATGACGTGCCTCGGCGGCAACGACCTCGTCTAACACGGCTTCAGCTTCTTGGTATCGGCCGAGATCGCCCAAAACCACGCCCAGCAACGAGGTGGGTGTCCTCGAGTTGCGTTGAGGATGTTTTTTACAAGAAAGTCCTAATCACGAGCAGTGTCGTCATCACAACCTGCCTCCTTCCAGTTTCCAGATTCTCTATTGCTGAAATGGGCTTTGAACTCCTCTCCTCGAAGAATTGTCGAGACGCGGCACATACACTTGATCTTTGACGAAACCTTTACATTTGGAAGCGTGCTAACGAGAAAAAGTATGTCATTACTTTGAAGCTCCCCGTTTCCATCAATATCAAAACGGGCATTCTTACGAAATTCCCACTTCTTCTCTCCATTCGTTATCATTGACACGTAGTGGGCATATACAGCCAGAAAAAAATGTTGTTTGTCATTCTGATTCTGCTCCTGCCAACGCAGCGGGTAGGCTATCTTTCGCTCTTGACACTGATTACCCCATTTGGGATGATAACCGGGTCCGTACAATCACTCGTTCTGCCACACAACAATGAACAGCGATGTCCTAGATAACTTTGAGAACCAC